>JAJBUH010000064.1 GCA_020860445.1 Bacteroidales bacterium
AGGTATTACTATGTAAGTTATGGTATTTAACCACAGATTTACACAGATTTACACAGATTCCTTAGAGGGTAAACTCTCATATTTCATAGAGCACCAGAGGCGCAGACAGATGTCACAGACCATCCAGATGGCATCTGTGGAAATCTGTCGGCGCGACCGCGCCTCTTTGACATGATTGATGCCGCCAGGGTTGAAACTGTGTAAATCTGTGTAAATCTGTGGTTAAATACCATAACTTACAATTGTGTTTTACTTATTACTTTTTGGGGACATTATTTGGTGGGGAGGAGGGAGAGGAAGATGTGGGTGAATGTGGTTTTGACGTGGGCCATGTCGATGGGACGCCCGAGGATAGCTTGCATTGAGGTTACGCCCTTTGTGGTAAAGCCGCAGGGATTAATGGCGTGGAAGAAGCTGAGGTCGGTATTGACATTGAGAGCCAATCCGTGCATGGTCACAAAGCGCGAACATTTCACTCCTATGGCGCAAATCTTGGCTTCTTCTTTTGATCCGACGTTGACCCATACTCCAGTCGCGCCTTCCACTCGGTCGGCTTTTATGGAATAATGCGCCAAGGTGTCGATTACAGCTTGCTCGAGCAGCGCCACATAGGTCTTGACGCCCAAGCCGTGGCTCTCAAGGTCGATGATGGGATAGGCCACCAATTGCCCTGGTCCGTGAAACGTTATGTCGCCTCCGCGCTCAATCCTCACTACCTCGATTCCTCGGCTTTGCAGCCATTGCTCAGATGCGAGCATATTTTGGGCATTGCCGTGAAATCCGAGGGTGTAGACTGGTTCGTGCTCTACCAAGAGCAGTCGCTCGGGCAATTCCTCATGAGCGGCTTTGGCGCCCAATACGGCTTGGTGCAGTTTGTGCTGCAGATTCCAAGCCTGGCGATAAGGCATGATTCCCAAATCAATCGTTTTCATTGGTTCTCTTCCTTACATGCAGATGGGCGTGATAACTTGATCGCACGAGCGGACTGCTCTCGATATGCTCTAATCCTTTCTCTCGGCCAATGCGAGCGTATTCGGCAAATTGGTCGGGGTGGATATAAGCTTGGATAGGATAATTTTCATCGGTGGGCTGGAGATACTGGCCAATAGTCATTACCTCGACACCGGCATCGACTGCATCTTGTATGGTCTGTTCTACCTCTTCGGGGGTCTCGCCCAGGCCAAGCATTATGCCGGTCTTGGCTCTTGTGCCGCTCTGAGCTATGTGTTGCAAAACTTTCAGAGAGCGCTCGTACGTTGCTGCGCTGCGCACTGCGGGGGTGAGGCGCCGAACTGTCTCGAGGTTGTGGGAAATCACATCGGGTCCAGCCTCAATCACTTGGTCGATCAATTCGGTGCGGCCTTGGAAATCGGGAATCAGGGTCTCGATGGTGACCTGGGGATTCAGTTCCTTGATAGCCTTGACAGATGCTGCCCAGTGTGCTGCTCCGAGGTCTGGCAAGTCATCGCGGTCAACTGAGGTTAGCACTGCGTGCTTTAATTTCAGGTGGGCCACTGATTGGGCTATTTTGTCGGGCTCGGCTGGGTCTAAGGGGAGGGGACGTCCGTGGTCGACGTTGCAGAATTTGCAATTTCGGGTGCAAATTGCGCCACAAATCATGAATGTTGCGGTACCCGCTCCCCAACATTCGCCTCTGTTGGGACACATTCCGCTGGTGCAAATGGTGTTGAGGTGCTTTTCGTCGAGCATCCTCACCACCCTCGATGCCTCAATGGCATCTGGCAATTTTATCTTAAGCCATTCTGGCTTCCTTAAATACTTCTTCCTTTCCATATACTGTTAAATGGAATATTCTTCCAGTGAATTAGAATTGGCCTCTTCAACAAATTCTTTTACTAATCTCCCTATCTCAGCTCTGGAAATGTCTAATTGTTGTAGAGGACCATTCTTTGGATAGATATCTAAGAATACTACTAAATCCTTTTTCTTAGATACCAGATAAATCAATCTGAATGCATCCTTTTTGGATAGCCTTTGTTTTTTTTATCGGGTAGTCGCAACTTAATCACTATATTATCATCGACCATCAATACCATATCATTATTGATACGTATTTGATTGATATCAGTTGATGAGAATTCTCTACGGATTTCGTTTTCTACTCCTCCATAAACATTCCTCTTAACTTTCAGAAGTGCAGAGAGCCTCCGTCTAAATGAAGAGATAGTTCTAAAGAAAATCATAATTGTAGATTATCGATAGCTTTAGAGGCACTTGCCATTATGGCCAGTAAATCATCATCCACTGGATTGAGTTTAAAATTGATAATGTCAGAATTCAATTCATAGAGGGCAGAATATGACATCTCCAATTTTTGGATTTTAATAGTGATATCACTATTCCCTTTGATTTTATGGAGAGTAGAGATTAATTCCTTTAGAGTTTCAAGCAATTCAGTGAATTGGACCCCAAAGATCTCATAATCACTCTTAGTGATAGTAGAATATTGGTCGTAGAGTAGGTCGTAAAAAGTATCTAAATCAGAGATAAGGAGAGAAAGTTGACGAGAGGTGGGGCGCACGATGCTAAAGCCTCCATCCTTTGTCGATAAGCCCTAGTCCCCAATCGGACTATGTTGTTTGATATGAGTGCTGTCTGACACATATAAATTTAGATTTTTGATTAATGCAAAAGTAACAATTTTTTCTGAGATAGAGAAAAATGAGGATAAAAAAATGCCTGCGCCACGCGGGGTGGGGCAGGCATTGGATTGAGGGGGTGTTAAAGCTTATGTCATTTGATTATGGTCTTGGAGGCAGAACCATCGGCGCGGCGCTGCAGATAGACGCCAGCGGGGAGGTTGTCACTGTTGACCTTAACGCCTTGCAGGGTGTAGGTGTCGGTGACAGGCGAGTCAGAGGCAGTCTCGGCAGAATTGATTGAGCTGGTGCCATTGACAACCTTTATGCTCTTCTTCACGCCGGGAGCGCTGAGGGTAAGGGTGACTTCTGCGGCATCATTTGACGATGTGGCTAATTCAAGGCATGCATCAGCATAGCGCCCAAAAACTTCAGCCTTGAGCCATTCCGGCCATTCGCCTTCACATTTCACAGTGAGGTCTGAAGCATCATAATAGCTATCGAGAGCCACTGTGGTGACGCCGGCTACGTCAACATTTACCTCATCGGCCTCAGCCTCGAGATAAGGATAGCAACCGTCGAGCATGATGCCGAATGACTGCAGTCCCTCGGTGTAGTAGTACATCGGGGTGAGCGAGGTGCGGGCATCGCCATTGTAGGAGATTTCTTTCTGTACCCAGCCATGGAGCATGCCATCGGTAGCATCCCACCAGCTCTGCATGGGTGCGAAATATTCGGCAGCATTGCGGAAACCACCCAGGCGCACCACGAATTGATCGCATACGGTGTCGTCAATCACAACGGGCTCGCCGAAGTTGAAGTCAAACGAGTAATAGTTGCGGATACCGCCTTCTTGTTGCAGCTGTGCATCAGCCACCGAGCAGGTAGCGGTGGCGATCACATCGCCCATCACATAGCCCCATTGCTCTTCGTCATAGACCAGAGGCAACACCTCGAGGGTGAGTTCGGCATCAGCGTTGAGGCCAGAAGCGTAAGCGTGGGTCCAAGCCTTGGAGAATACCAGAGGCGAATTGGGCGAAACGTACACGTTGAACACATGGGTCAGGATTGCATAGTCGCCTTCGCCGCGATCATCGGGGTCGCTGCCAAATGAGTAGGAGGTCCAGAACTCATCCACGTCTTCGTTCCAACCAAAGATAGGTTCGTATTTCTCTGAATATTCGTTGGTATAGATGGTGTAGCCGTCAGAGTTGGGGTCGAATGCTGCCAAGCCAATCTCGTAGATGGTGCCATCTGATTCCCAATCGGCGCGACCGCCAACCTGGAAGTAATCGTAGATTGTGTAGCTACCGGTGCTCCAGCCTTCGGCCGATGCGTTGAGCACGGGGCTGTAGTATAGGCAATTGCGAGTGGTGAAATCGTTGGTGTAGTCGGGATGGTAGGTGACGGTGAGGTCTGTGTCGGTGCTGATGCACTCGTTGTCATCGGCATCGGTGTACTCCCAGTAATATTCTGCCTCATCCTCATAAGTGGTATTAGTCCAGGTAATGGGTGTGTAGGTGGGAAGCACAGGGATTGACCATGTGAGACCAGACATCTCACGAGTTACGCCGAAGAATTGCGAATAGCTTGGGAAGGCGTAGCTGCACTCCATCTGCGGCATGTCGATGCGCACATTGTCGATGGCATTAGAGTTGCCGTCAGTGCCAACGTATTCAAAAGCCACTTGGATGGTCTGGCCCTCGAATTGAGCAAGAGAGAGGGTTTTCTGTTTGAATGAATAGTCATCGCCCATCATCAGCTCCATGCACGTTTTGCCTTCGGTCTCATCGAGGAAGTTGTAGAGGACAGTCCATTCGTCGGCATCAACAGGTTTGGCCAATACCTGGAGGTAGGCGGCTGGCACGCGCTCGGTGTACTCACAGGTCTCCCAGTCGACATAGTCAGTGCTAAGCATATAGAATAGCTGAGCGAAGTAGAGGAATGACAGTTGCTGACCGGGCTCGACTGTAACCTCGGGGGTGATGAGCCATTCGTCGCAATAGTCGCTGCTCCAGAATATGCAAGCGGCTGAGTAGCCTTCGCCATCAGATATCCAGAGGCTATTGTAGGTGTAGGTGAACCATGGGTTCTCATTGTCAGCGTCCATTGAGAGGGCAGTCCAACCCTCGGGAAGCCAATTCATATCCTCAAAGTCCCAACCCTCGAATGTCTCTGCGAAACCTGTCGAGGCGGCTTTCATGGGAGCCGTGCGCTGCTTGAGTGCGGGGAGGGCTTGGCCCTCGCGCACCAGTTGCTTGGCGTAGAGGCCAGGAGCAACCTCTACTTGCTGGATGCGCACGTCTTGGCTTAGGCTCTTGGAGGCGGTGATGGTACGAGGGGCTTTGTCTTCCTTGGCGACAGGCTCGATTGAGCCGAGGCTAACGCGCTGCAATGGCAGCGGTTGGGCGGATACGGCCATGGCTGATAGCAGGCCGATGGCAGGCAAAAGTAAAGTTTTTCTCATAAGCAAAAATTAAATTTTCACAAATTTACGCCTAAAATCTGTGAAAACCTAATAATTTATAGATTATTTGCAAAAAAAAGAACGTAACATCGCGCTTGACAAGAGCCGTGCTACGCACTCATCCATATAGGGCTATAGGCATCTCAACCCCACATGGAGTGCGATAGCACGCAATGTGGGGTTAACAGACAAGAGCCGTGCTACGCACTGATAATACATTCCCTAATTTATTTTTAATTAGAAAACTTACTTACATAAGCAGGCATTTTAAAGAGGGGATGGTGAATTGGGGTTGGTGGGAGGGAGGGGATTGCTGCCAGCCTTGTTGGGGATGAACATTGAGGCCGGCGGGGTCGAGGAGCATGGCTGTGCGCCAACCCAGGCGATTGGGGTGGAAGAAATCCTTGGCGACGTTGTCGCCTACATATAGCCAATCGGTTTCTTGCGGATACATCGCCATCAGGCGCAAAAAAGCATCGGGCTCAGTCTTCCTGGCCCCCACCTCCTCAGATATCAGCAACCGCTCTGGTGGTATATAATCGTCGAGCCCCAAGGCTCGATATTTGTTGTGCTGCTGCACCGAGCGCCCATCGGTGATGATAGCCATCGGCACTCCAGCGGATTTCAATGCATCGAGGGCCATTCGCGAATCTTCGGGCGATTTGATATCGGGAAAGTGGTTGCGGTAGACACGCAACTCTTCATCGCCCCAGGGAATCAGGCGCAACTGCTGCTCGGTGAGAGATGGGTGCATTTGTCGTAGCCACATCATCACCGCGCGGTTGCCCGACTCAACATAGTCGCGCTCCTTATATAATGTATCGTCTAAATCAAAAACAACCACAAGAATAGTTAATAGTGAATAGTTAATAGTTAATAGTGAACAGTGAACAGTGAATAG
>JAJBUH010000050.1 GCA_020860445.1 Bacteroidales bacterium
CCAAAATACCCTAATTTTTTTAGACGAGATCCAACAATATCCCCAATACTTTACTCTGCTCAAGTTCTTCCGCGAGGATCATAGATATAGATTTGTTTCAAGTGGAAGCTTGCTTGGCACAAAACTTCGCAAAACCACCTCATTGCCCGTGGGCAGTGTCATTATAAAACAAATGTGCCAACTCGATTTTGAAGAGTTCCTCATAGCCAATGGCATGGGGCATGAGGCAATTGAAGGATTGAGGCAGAAATATTTTAAGAGAGAAGCCCTGGATGAATCGATGCACAAATACGTACTGGATTTATTCCGCAGATATCTGCTTGTAGGGGGGCTGCCCGATGCCGTCAATACATATCTGAGTACTCATAACATAATGCTGGTGCGTGATGTGCACAATAGCATTATGGAGATGTATCGCGCGGATGCCTCTAAATATGAAAAAGAGGCAATGCGTAAATTGTTAATTCGCAAGATATATGACATGATACCCTCTCAGCTCGAGAATAAGAAAAAGAGGATGGTGTTCAGAGACATACGCGATCGAAAAGGGGACAGGTTTGAAACCTATCTTGAAGAATTTGAATACCTCACTACCTCAGGGATAGCCATAGAAGTTAAGGCCATCTCTAATCCGGCTTATCCATTGGCTGAGTCTATGCAGAAAAATCTGCTAAAGCTCTATCTCAATGATGTGGGCCTCTTCACTGCCCAACTTTATGGAGCCGATATCACTCCTGTCCTTAATGATGAAGAAAGCATAAATTTAGGATCGGTTTACGAAAATGTAGTGGCGCAGCAGCTCAAGGCGCAAGGTCGCGAAGTTTTTTACTACGATAATCGTCATAAGGGTGAAGTGGATTATCTCATTGACAATCCTGCCAATGCGAGTACCTTGCCAATTGAGGTAAAGTCTGGTAAAGATTATAAGCGCCACAGTGCGCTCACCAATGTGGTGTCCAACCCAGATTACCATATCAAGGAGGCTATAGGACTCTCAAATGCGCGTGAGGTCGAGCGAGATGGAAAAATCACCTATCTCCCAATCTATTTTTCAACCTTCCTCTCCGACCTCCCCAACCCTCAAAACATATATTTCTAATTTCTTATCCCATCGAACACCACCCTTTGGGTTTAGTCCTTTGGATTGAAACCTTCCCCATAGGATTTGTAGGATTGGAGAAAAATGATTAATTTTGCCAAAACAAGGAAAACAATGAAAAGTAGGTATGTATGATTAAGAAAAAGATAAAATACCCCATTGGATGGCAGTCCTTTGAAAAAATTAGGACTCAAGGAGCCTTATATGTAGATAAGACTGGCGTTATTGCAGAATTATTGGAATATGAGCGCTATGTATTCCTGTCGCGCCCGCGTAGATTTGGTAAGAGCCTTCTATTGTCGACCATTGAGGCTTATTACCAAGGGAAGAAACATTTGTTTGAAGGATTGGAAATAAGCAAGTACGAGGAGAAATGGGAGGCATACCCTGTGCTGCATTTTGATTTAAGTGGAGAGGAAGCCAACAAGCCGGAAAAACTTGAAGAATATCTTCTTAAGAAAATTAATGAATACGAGAGTCTATACGGAGTTTGCATCGGCGATGATGTCACGAGCGCCGGAGGGCGCTTCGGGTGGTTGATTCAAAAGATAAGCAAAGCCACAGGCAAAGGCTGCGTGATTCTGGTTGACGAGTATGACAAAGGCATTCAGGAAACCATCCACGACAAAGAGGCGTTGGAAAGGAATCAATCCCTATTGCGCCCCTTCTTTTCCCAGCTGAAAGCCCAAGACCAATACATCCAGTTCGCCATGGTCACTGGCGTGGCCAGATTCAGGCACTACACTCTGTTCTCTGGGGCCAACAATCTAAATGACATTTCCTTCATGGAGGATTACGCAACAATTTGTGGGTTTACTCTTGATGAGGTGAAAGAATATTTTCAGGAAGGAATAAATGAAATATCAGTCCGATATGGCCTCTCTCAAGGAGAAACTATTCAGAACCTGCTTCAAAAATATGACGGATACAGATTCTCTGCGAAGAAAGTTAAGGTTCTAAATCCATTTAGTATCCTCAATGCCCTTAGCAAGAAGCAGTTTGACGAATACTGGCTGATGTCGGGCACGTCGAAAGTATTCATTGATTTCCTCAAGAAGGCCACTTACGACCTGTCCCAAATCCACCAGATCAAGGCCACCACGGCGAGGCTCAGCCGTCTCTATGATGACAATGATCCGGTGCCCTTGCTTTACCAGACTGGGTACTTGACCATAGCCGACTTTGACCTTCGCCTCAACATGTATCAGCTGAAAATCCCCAACGGAGAGGTGCGCGGGGCCTTATTCCAAGATCTCGCCCCGATGTACCTGGGAATTCCATCCACCAAAGGCAGGGAGAAGGCGCTGAAGCTGCGCCGTTGCCTTGAAGATTGCGACCTTGAAGAATTTGTGCGAACACTTGATTCGCTGATTGCCGATGTGCCATACCCGATTTTCGACAAGGACAGCAAAGAGAGCGCCTACCACTTAATTGTCTACTGTCTTTGCCTGGCAATTGGCGTAGACAACCGCTGCGATGAGCCGATGGCAGACGGTCGCCCCGATTTGGTGGCTTTCACCGAAAAGTATATCTATATCATCGAATTCAAACTCAACCAGTCGGCCGAATCGGCCTTGAAGCAGATTGAGGACAATGGCTACGCTCGGCCTTACCTCAACGACGGGCGTCCCGTCTACCGCATCGGAGCCTCCTTCTCGTCAGAAAAGCGCAACATCAAGCGTTGGCTCGTCCAAAAACCCGATGGCCAAATCACCGAAATCAAGATAGGGTAATTATCCAAAGATTTAAAACCAATTATTGATTTGTAGGATTGGAGAAAAATGATTAATTTTGCCAAAACGGAAATACAAAGATTGAAATGGCAGAATTGATTTATCCCATTGGTGTGCAGTCATTCGAGAATCTTCGCGAATGGGGCATGACTTATGTAGATAAGACTGGGTATCTGTCACAACTTAGGTTGCAGGGTGGTTGCTACTTCTTATCTCGTCCGAGGCGCTTTGGCAAGAGCCTATGGCTCTCCATGCTTGAGGCTTTCTTTTCGGGACGAAAGGACCTATTTGAGGGATTAAAGATTGCCGACATAGAGAAGGAGTGGAAGAAATTTCCTGTACTCCATTTTGACCTGAGCCAATGCGAGGCCTCGTCGCCATCGACCCTCAGGGCTGACTTACGTGCCCTGCTTGAAGAATACGAGCTTAAATATGGCATAGAGGTTACTAACACAAAAGCCACGTTGGGTGTAAGGTTTAGTCGCCTTATACAAGGTATCCGACAAGCCACGGGCGAGAGGGTAGTTGTGCTAATTGATGAGTATGACAAAGGGTTGCTTGAGACCATCCATGACGAAAAGAAACTGGAGGCCAATCGTCGTATTCTGCGTAATTTCTACTCACAATTAAAGTCCAAAAACAAAGACTTACAATTTGTGTTTATCACGGGCGTGTCAAGATTTAAACACTTGACAATATTCTCAGGACTTAACAATCTTGATGACTTATCGCTCGATGAACGCTTTGCCAGCATCTGTGGCATTTCTGAGGCTGAGAGCCTACATTATTTTAAAGAGGGAATACAAACTCTTGCCGACGCTAATGGCTTGACCTTTGATGGTGCTCAACAGCGCCTTAAGCAAAAATATGATGGATACAGATTCACCGAGGCTGAAGAGTACGTCTACAATCCCTTCAGTCTCCTCTCTGCTTTGGATCGCAAGAAGCTGGTGAATTATTGGCTTATGACTGGCACCCCACAGGTATTCATGACTTATTTGCGGCAAAGTAATTTTGATATCCTTGAGCTCACCAAAGAATGGGTTACCGCTGAGGCCCTGTCAAGCATATTCGATAAGAACAATCCCATACCTCTGCTTTTCCAAACCGGCTATCTCACGGTAAGGGATGCCCGAGGCAACCTTTATCAGATGGGTATACCCAATGGTGAAGTGCATAGCGCCTTGGCCAATGATTTACTGCCAGTATATATGGGTATCAATCCCAATCAAGTACCTATTTTGCTTTTGGAGCTTCAAGAAAAGGTATTGGCAGGAGATGTGGAAGGCTGGGTTGAAGTGTTGCGCTCAATGTTCGCTTCTGCGCCCTATCAATTGATGAAGGAGGGCGAAAAACAGACTGTGGAAAGATTCTTCCACTTGATGGTCTATCAAACATTTATCATGATGGGAATTGATGCCAGGCCAGAATTAAGCATGAGCGGTGGTTCGGCTGATTTAGTGGCATTGACACCAGAGATTATTTATGTAATAGAGTTTAAGCTCAACCGCTCTGCCGCCTCAGCACTCAAGCAAATCAACGATAGCGGATACGCCATACCATATCTCCACGATGGGCGCAAAATAATCAAAGTTGGAATCTCCTTCAGTTCCAAGACTCGCACCATCTCAGGCAAACCAGCCATAGAGAAGGTAGATTGAAAACACAGAGCAAAATAAAATCGCCTCCTATTTGAGCATCGTTGGGAGGCTTGGGGGAGTAATTAGTCCAGAAAGAGAATCAAAGTAGTATTTGGGAAATAAAAAAATCGTCCACAGACGAAAAAATCTGGATTTTAACAGAAAAATTCGTCTGTGGGCGAAAAATTTTGTATATTTGCAGAAAAATTCAACTATGGACGAAAAAATTTCATTGACATCCGAACAAATGCTTGAGATATTACGCCGATACAATTTTTGGGATGGGCAATGGCCTAATCTTGGATTTGAGCGATTGTCCTATCTTGACCGATTGGAGAGCGCCGCCGGCAGCAGATTGATAAAAATACTGGTGGGACAGCGGCGTGTGGGGAAAAGCTATTTGTTGCGCCAATTGGCTTTCCGACTTGTGGGCAAAGGAGTGAATCCTCGGAATTTGTTCTTCTTGAACAAAGAGTTCACTGATTTCGACTTTGTTGCCAATTATCATGATTTGGTGAATATCTTTAAGCTGTATTTGTCGGAATTGAAACCGCAAGGTCGAATCTACCTATTCATTGATGAGATACAAAACATCGAGGGATGGGAGAAATTTGTGAATTCTTATTCCCAGGATTATACTGGTGAATATGAGCTGTTCATCAGCGGTTCTAATTCCAACCTGTTGTCTGGCGAACTGGCCACCCTACTCTCGGGGCGTTTCATCCAACTAAAGGTTTATCCATTCTCCTATGATGAATATGCCAATTGCAAAGAGCTGGAAGTGGATAGGCAATCCTATATGCGATATATGGCTGATACTGGAATGCCAGAAACCCTTTGGCTCCCCAATGAGGAAATCAAGACCTCGTATATGCAGAGCCTAAAGGATACTATTGTGTTACGCGACATTATCACTCGCAAAGCGGTCAAGGATCCTCAGCTTCTCGACTTGCTCTTTGCCTTTGCAGCCAACTCCGCCTCTAATCTTATCTCGATTACTAACATCGCCAATTACATATCCTCAAACCGGTATAAGACGAGCTATGAGACAGTAGACAAGTACTTGGGATATTTTGCCGAGGCGTTCACTATCCTCAGTGTTGAGCGTTACAATCTCGAAGGCAAGGAGATTCTCAATGGCCCACGCAAGTATTATCTCAACGACCAAGGATTCCGCAATTATCTCTACCGAGGATACGCTCATGGCATAGGGTATCAGCTGGAAAATCTGGTATACATCGAGCTGCTGCGTCACGGCTACGATGTATATGTCGGAGCCTTGCCAAAGGCAGAGATAGATTTTGTCGCCATCAAGGGCGATCGCAAAATCTATATCCAAGTGACCTACCTGATGGAAGACCCCGATACCCAGCAGCGCGAATACAAGCCCCTGCTCTCCATCCGCGACAATTATGAAAAGTGGGTAGTGAGCCTCGATGACCTCCCTCGCCCCAACATCAACGGAATCCTCAACATCCCCGCCTGGACCCTTATCAACCATTTGGATTGAAACCCTTACGGTGTAGCCATCCGGGCGACCTCCATATTTTAACTTCTAAATGAGCCCTTACTTACGAATCGCCTCGGAGAGGCGTAACATTGTTAGCCCCAGGTTGCCGCAGTGCGAAGCGCTGCGGCAACCTGGGGTCAGCAATTCCCACGCCTACGAGCCTCGGAGAGGCTCAACAATTAAGGGCCACTTAGCGTGGGCCGTCGTGGGTGTAGAGGAAGTGGGAGAAGGAGGCAGAGGCAGAAGATGGGGGAGGGGTGAGGGAGTAGGTGTAGAGGCCGAGGCGGGAGCCTTTCCAGTTGCCCTCGGTTTGGGCGAAGGGGAGGGAGAGAGGGAGATACTCTGAGCCATCGAGGCTGTAGGAATATTGGTTTTGGCGGTTGGCAGTGTCATAAGTTAGGCGCAGGTAGAGAGTAGTGATGCCGGTGGGGAGGGTGGCGATTTGGGTGGTTTCGCCATCCTTTTCGAAATAGACATGCCAATCCTGTCCGTCAAATTCCGCGCCAGCTCCCACATTGGCCGAGCCGATGCATAGGATGCCGGCTCGCTGACTAGCAGCCATGTGGGTGATATCGATGGCAGTCTCGACAGTGCCGTTGTAGCCCATCATCTTTTGTGTGAGCTGATTGCGAGCGCCCTTGAGCGAGGGGGCTTGGAGGGGTGCAATCGAGAGCCATCCCGGCTTTCGAGATAGGGAGAAACGCGACATGTCTGGGTTATGGTTGAACTGCCAATGCACGGCTATCTCCGAGCCAGAAAAATCATCGCTTGTCTGCAGCTCAAAGAATTGCTGCGATGCGCCAGTGGCTGGCTTGGCGACGATTTGCATCGGTTCGCCCACGCCATTGCCATCATAGTCAGCGCCGCATTGCGGAAAACCATCAACCCAATGTACTGGCTGCAGATGCACCACGCGCCCAAGCACCGGCGTCGACTGGAAATGATAAAACCACCATTCGCCATCGGGCGTATCGACATAAGCTCCCTGATGCGGACCATTGATGTCGGTTGAGCCTTGCTCGAGAGTGCGCACTCCCTCATAAGGGCCGTAGATACTGGAAGAGCGCAACACCGTCTGCCATCCTGTGCTTACGCCTCCCTCTGGAATGCTCAGATAATAATATCCGTCCTTTTTGAATAGCTTAGTGCCCTCGGCCACTGGCCCATGATACACTTCGATGCCATCATCCAAGAGTTGCATGCCATCGGGACTCATCCTGTGCATATAGATAGGTCCACCGCCAAGCTCGCTGCGCCCCAGATAGGCATTGCCATCCTCGTCCCACAGCGGACATGGATCCTCCCAACCGCTTACAGCCTTGATGACCCTCGGCGCAGTCCAAGGTCCGGCAGGGTCGATGGCAGTGGTGACCCACAGGCCCTCGTTAGGCGAACAAACATAGATATAATATGTGCCGTCGTGATAACGCAGAGCGGGAGCCCAGGTGCCCTCGCCATACTTCTCCATATCGGCATAGCCGTCAGAGGCGAGGCTGTCGTGCACGCGAGCGATAACCCTCCAGTTGACCATGTCGGTTGATTCCAGTATGGGCATGCCCATGAAATGAAATTCAGAGCAAGTGAGATAATACTTGTCGCCCACGCGAATCACATCCGGGTCAGAATAGTCGGCATTGAGCACCGGATTGGCAAAAGTGCCATCTCCCAAGTCGCCCCAGCGAGGGGCGCCCCCAAAGGATAAGAGCGGCATTAGAGCCGCTCCTATCAATATGAGACTGAGAATAGAAAAAGCCCTATTCTTCATTTTTCATTTTTAGTTTTTCATTATTTGGTAGACTCGGCTATCCATCTTGTTGCGAGTGAAGACGGGCAGACCCACATTCATCAGGTATTCGCCAGTGTATTGGCCAATCTGCTGATTCTGGCCATCCATGCGGTCGATTTCGGCTACAGCATAAGTAGCGTTCGGGTCGAGGCCCTGCAGCTTGGTGTTGTAGAGGAACTCG
Source organism: Bacteroidales bacterium (assembly GCA_020860445.1). Lineage (GTDB taxonomy): Bacteria > Bacteroidota > Bacteroidia > Bacteroidales > Muribaculaceae > CAG-873. Next base: position 7,950 of record JAJBUH010000050.1, read on the forward strand.
TCGTAGCGCGGGAAGATGTCAAAGGCGAAAAGCACTGTCTGCTTGCCATCCTTGCTTGAGTATTGGGTAGCGGCATGGTTGTGATCGTAGGGCGAAACCAAGCGATACAGGTCGCCGTCGAGGATAGCGGGCTTGAGTCTGTTGTAATTCTTGATGGCTTGCTTTGCATAAGCAACATCGCTGCCCGACAGGTCGTCAAGCTTGATGTCAAAGCCGAGCTTGCCCATCATAGCCACATTGGTGCGGAATTTGATCGAGGCATCCTTGTTCCAGGTGGTCACGTGTGCGCTCATAGTCTTGGAGGGGAACACATGGCTGAAGCCGTACTGGATGTAGAGACGCTCAACAGGGTCGGTGTTGTCAGAGCACCAGAACTCGGTGAAATACTCCAAGCCCTTGTAATCGGTGCGGCCGCTGCCGCCAGCGCACATCATCATGGGCACATTGGGATATTTGGCCTTGATGCGGTCAAGCACGCTGTACAGGCCGCGCACATAGTCGATGTAGAGATGGCTCTGCTTGTCCTTGAGGTGGTTGCTGTAGATGTTGGTGATGGGCGAGTTGCAATCCCACTTGAAATAGGCGATGTCGGGATATTTGGTGAGCAGATTGTCGACCACGCCATACACATAGTCTTGCACCTGAGGATTAGCCAAGTCGAGCACCAACTGATTGCGGAAATAATACTCGTCGCGGTTGGGCAGAGTGATTACCCAATCTTTGTGCTTCTCATAGAGTTCACTCTTGGGGTTGACCATCTCAGGCTCAATCCAAAGGCCGAACTTCACGCCCTGCTTCTTTGCCTCGGCGGTGAGGCGACCGATGCCGTTGGGAAGCTTGTCGCTGGTTTCGTCCCAGTCGCCCAAGCCCTGGGTGTCGCTGTGGCGAGGATATTTGTTGGCAAACCAGCCATCGTCGAGCAGGAACATATCCACGCCGAGCTCCTTGGCTTCTCCAATCAGGCCCACGAGCTTCTCTTCGTTGAAATCAAAATAGGTGGCCTCCCAGTTGTTGAGCAGGGTCATACGGTCGCCCTCGCCGTCCTTTACCTTGTATTTGCGAGCCCAGTCGTGGAGATTGCGGCTCGCTTGGCCCTTACCGTCTTGGCTGAGAGTGAAGATGAATTCTGGTGTCTGGAAAGTCTCGCCCTTGGCCAGCGAGTAGCGCGAATAGTAGGGGTTGATGCCGCTAATCACGCGCAGCTTGCCGCGATTGTCAACGTCAAAGCAGAAGCGGAAATTGCCAGTCCAGCCGAGTGTACCCATCAGCACCTCGCCATTCTCCTCAGTGGCGGGAGCGTCAAGCGAGAGGTAGAAGAATGGTGACACAAACATGTTGGCGCGGGTGCCGAGCTTGGTGTCAACCTCCTTCTTGCCATAATGGAGAGGCTGGTCGGTCATGTGAGCCTCGTTGGCCCAGTCGCCCGAGAACTCGGTCGGGTAGTAATTCTTGTTGTTGAAATGCAGCATCGATGATGCGTATTTCTCCAATTCGATAGGCTTGTTCTCCTTATTTGTAATCTCAGTGTAGGCCACGATCACATTTTCGGGCTGGTAGGCGGTGTAGTGGAGGGTAACCTCGTCTTTGTACACCGGGTCGGCGAGCAAGATCGAGGTCTCGACCACGCCAGGGCTCACCTGTTTGGTTTCATGTGAAACATATTTGAGTTCGGTTGACGGGTTGCCATCAGGATGGTTGATGTGGAGAGCGGGCTCGAAATAGTCCTCCATGCCGTGGGTGAGGTATGCTTCAGTGCCTTGGGGCAGTGCAGCATAGTCGGCGCTGTTTGAGAGGCGCTTGCCGAAATAGTTTTGATAGACACGGCCGTTGTCGCCCACGCTGAGAATGAGCGAAGATGCATCTGTGTTGATGGCGATTGGCGTGGCAGCGAGTGCTCCCATAGCGGCCAATGCGCAGGTAAAGGATAGGATTGGTCTCATGGTGATATTTGGGTGATTATGGATTTGCGATTGAGAAAAGAAACCACAGATTTACACAGATTTACACAGATTCAAATTGATGTTATTATTTATCATTGAAAATTATTGCATAATAATCTGTGGGAATCTGTGTAAATCTGTGGTTTGATATAGATGTTAGTTATTATATGGGGCTACGTCGAGGGTGTATTTGCCGTCGGGGAGGAGGGAGGAGGCGAACTCGTAGGTCACGGTCTTGGTCTCGCCGGGCATCAGGGTGAAGTAGTTGTCGCTCATCACGGCTGGCAGCAGCCGCTCGCCATCGCTCTGGCGCAGAGGCTGGGCATGCACTGCATAGGCCGGAGCCTTGGCATTTTTGGGGTTGGTATACTGGGCGGTGATGATTGTGCGATCGCCATCCTGGCGCATCGAGTGCTTAACCTTCAGGTCGGCCTTGGGCAGAGAGTTGAGAGCCTGGAAATTGTGGCGGTCATGGCCGCGCAGATAGTTGTTCTCGCTCACTACATTGCCTTGCTGGTCGCGCAGGGTGAGGCGCACAAAGTGGGTGTCGTCGAGGCCTTGGCTCTTCTCCTCGCCGCCGAGCACGTCAAAGTTCCAGAGCGAATAGCCAAACCACCAGCCGCGCTCGATGCCGAGCATGCGCACGTATTGTGCCTCTACCTCGGGGAATGTGTAGCTCATCCAGCCGCGCTTGCCGTCATCCTCTTTGAGCAGCTCTGTCCAGTCTTGGCCATTCTGGCTCACCTGGATTTTGTAGCGCTTGCCGTAAGAATCCTCCCAGTTGAGACGGATTCCGCCAATCTTCTCGGGTTTGCCCAGGTCGACAGCGATCCACTCGTTGGCACCCTTGTTGGCAGCCCAGCGAGTCGAGCTGTTGCCGTCAAATGCCTCGGCGGGAGTGCCGTGGGTGATTGATGATGCGATTGCAGATTTGCCCTTTGAGAGCACGGGGCGCTCGGTGTTGAAATCGATTTGGAATGCTTCGTTGACCGAGTTGCTCGGGCTTGAGATGCTTGCCTGCTTGGTGTAAGCGCTCACCTCTTGGCCATCGAGATTGTAAACCTTGACTTCGGCAGTGAGATTGTCGTAGTTTTGTGCAGTGGTATTGGCGATGCGCACACCGTTGTTGACAGGATTCCAGTAGATGTGGAGAGGTTCGCAAGCGCTCTTGCATCCCCAGTATGCGCCGGTGGGGTCATAATAGTAGTCGTAGGTCTGCCATACCATGCAGGGGTAGGCTGGTTGGCTCATCCAGGTCATGATGCCCGAGGCGTCGTCCCACATGTGGTCGAGCCAGCCCTCGTACATGGCCTTGTTCGACTCGATATTTACGAGCTGAGCTTTCTTGCAAAATTCTTCGGCGCTCTCGGGCTGTCCCCAGCCAGTTCTGATCAGTTCCTGGTATTGCTCGGGCAGACCGTTGAAAGCGTTTTGGCCGAAATAGTGCACATTCCACATCTCATCGATGGGCCAATAGTGTTCCTCGGGCATGAATTTCACAAAGCTCTTGTAGGCAGGCACCACGGCGGTGCCAATTTCTGTGCGGAATCCCCAGCCGGGTGTGCCGTTGCCGCCTTCGGTATTCTCTGGATAGGCGATGAAATAGTAGCGTGGGTCGAATGCGCCCCAGTAGCCTGAGCCTGACAGACCGCCATCGTTGGAACAGGGTTGGAACAGACGGTCGCCCGAGTCAAATGTTGACACATTGACATCCATCCAGCCCATCAGCGGCTGCTCGGGATAACTCTCGTTGTCGCCGCACCATACAGCGATCGACGGGTGATTGCGTACGCGCTTGATTTTCTCAACCATATTGTGGTTGAAAGCATTCAGGTCATAGGGGAGCACGGCGTTTGAGTTGATCCAGAAATCATCCCATACCATGATGCCGTATTTGTCGCAAGCCTGGTAGAATTCCTCATCGGTCACGGCTCCGAGCCAGTTGCGGGCCATGTTGAAATTCATCTCCTTGTGTAGGCGCAGACGTGTGTCGTATTCAGATGGGTCGATGCGTAGCATATATTCGGCGATGCCCCAGTTGCCGCCTTTGACGAATACCGGCACATTGTTGATGGCGAGGTGCAACACGCCTCCCTCTTTATCGTAACTGTATTTGCGGATGCCAAACTCCACATCCTGCTCATGGCTTACCTTGCCGTCAGCCTCGATGGTGAAGTGGCAAGAGTAGAGGTTGGGGTCGCCATATCCGTTGGGCCACCACAGTTTGGGATTGTTGATTGAGAGCTGTGGGTAGTAGCGCTTGTCAAATTTGACAGTGGCGGTGCGGCCGGGCTCTACATCTACAGTCTTTTCAAAAGCGATGTCGCCAGGGGTGATTATGCCCTTTACGGTAAATGTCTTCTTTTGTGAGCCGGTGTTTTTCACCCCGGTCTCGACTTCCATATCAGCGCGAGCCAGGGTGGGGAGGTCAGCAGTGCGGATATACGGGTCAACGAGCACGCCCTCGTTGGTGTCACTGATCCATACCTTGTCGGTGATGCCGCTGTTGAGGCCCGGCACGTAGGGCATCCAGTCCCAGCCGCCCGAGCATAGATAGTTGGGGCTTCCCTCGTTGGCCAGAGGGGTATCGGGAATTTCGACGACCACGGTGATTACATTCTGGCCCTGACGTGTAGCGATGTCGGTGATGTCAAATCGGCCACGGTCCATGAATCCGTCGAGCACGCCCAGCTTCTGGCCGTTGAGGTATATGGTGCCACGACGGTTGATGCCGTTGAAATTCAGCCACAGCTTGCTGCCGGTCATCGAGGTCGGGATCTCCACCTCGGTGCGGTAGGCCATTGTGCGGTCATATTTGGCGCGATCCATCTGGTGGATATTGTTGCCAAAGCTGGGGTCTTTCTCCAAGCCGGCATCGCAGTAGGCGGCAAATGCAGTGCCGGGCACGCGAGCCGGTACCCAGCGCGAGGCATCGTAGCCAGCCTTGTTGGCTTGGTCAAGATTGGTTTCCATTAGAGGAGTAACCCGCCAAGGGGTGTCTGGGGTGTGGAGATACAATGTCTCTCCCATTGCCAGGGCAGCCGGTATAAGGGCGCTGGCGAGTGTCAAGGCTTTTAGTTTCATATCGAGGGTGGTTTAAGATTGGCGTTGGTCTAAGATTTAGGATTTAGTTGTCAGTGGAAATAAATCTGTATGCAAAATTAGCCCAATCGACCATCGATTTCCAACCATATCTACGCCAAAAAATGAAACATTCTCACCCTTGTCAATTTTGCGCCACGATTTGGCGCAAATGTGCCAAGAGTGCTATAGGAATCCTAGGCTGCATAGGAATCCTATGCATAAAATTAGGGTAGGAATCCTAGGCTGCATAGGATTCCTACCCCCATCACCAAGGTGCCCTCTTTGCACCTTTGCGCCTTTGCTCCTTTGTGGGAGCCAGCTGTTATGGCTTTGCTGTTGTGAATGGCGCCACTGGCAGGCCGTTGGTGCCGCGCAGGTTGCCATCGGGGCAGTCTGCCCAGTCGTAGCGCACCTCTACCGGGTGGGCGATGTCATCGCTCGACACCTCGAGTACGCGTGGCGACAGCAGTCGCGCATATCCTTGCGCCCATTTGCCATCCTTGTCCTTTACCACAAATGCGTTGCCGCCGCCATGCATCATCAGGTCGCCGTCAAATCTGAGGCGCACATTGCGATCTGCCACCTTCATGTCGGTCATGCGGGGAGCGCGGTGCTTCACTTGCTTGCCGTATTGGTTATGCAGGGCGCAGAGTGCCAAGCGGCGAGCCACTTCTTGCTTGTTCTTGGGGTGAATATCATCGGGATTGCCCAGGTCGATGGCAACAGCCATCTCAGTGCCGGGGAGCACCAGGGCGTCTTTCTGTGCTTGGCGCAATGCTGCCCATTCCGATTCGGGTTGGAAGCGCTTAGGCTGCAGATAGTTGGCGAGCTGCACGAAATAGAAAGGCATATCGGGATTTTTCCATTCAGCTCTCCAGTCCTCAATCATAGCCTTGAATAGCTTGCTGTATTGTTGGTCGCGACCCACGTTGGCGCAGCCTTGATACCATAGCACTCCCTTGACTGGCATGGTGGCAATGGGGTGCATCATGGCATTGTACAGCACAGTGGGATAGTTTGAGCTCAGTGGCGAAGTCGGGCGCGGAGGGAATTGCGAGAAATCGCTGGCGATGCTGTAATCCCAAGTGCCAGCGAGTGCCAGTTTCTGGCCATCCACAGTCAGATGCATTGCATCAGCGTCGCCCCAGATGCCGCCACCGCCGCCAGTGTCAAGCACGCGCACCAGCACTGTGTTCTTTCCGGCCTTAAGCACTCCGGCGGGAATCTCATATTTGCGCTCAACATTGTAGCCCGATGTTGCGCCAACCTTTTGGCCGTTGACATAAGTCACATCCTCATCGTCGATGCAAGCGAGGCTGAGCTGGGCCGGTTTGCCGGCTGCCGATGCGGGGAGTTCAATGGTTTTGCGTACCCACACCACGCCGTCAAATGCGGGGAGCACGGTGCTTTCCCATTCGCTCGGCACTGGCATATTGCCCCATTGGGCTGCATCTTGGTCAAAATCAAGCGATTGGGGAATCACTGCGTCATTCCACGCTTGCAATTCTTTTTCATATTGTGCTTGCAATTCGGTAGCGTCATAGTTGCTGGCCTTGATGGCTGACAGCTCGTCGGCAAATTCGCCGCAGCGCTCCAGAGTCTCCATCGAGCACCAAGCCTCGATTGGGGTACCGCCCCAGGTGCAGTCGATGATGCCGATTGGCACATTCAGCTCTTGGTATAGTTGGCGACCGTAGAAATATCCGATTGATGAGAACTCGCCCACGGTCTGTGGATTTGCCGTGCGCCATCCGCCCATATTCACCTCGGCATCGGCGAGGGGAGCGTAAGTGGTGTTTTTGCGCACTTGCAGCAGCCTCACGTTGGGCCAGTTGGCTTGAGCTACCTCTTGGCGGTAGTTCATTACCTTGCCCCAGCCCTCGACTGGCATCTCCATATTTGACTGGCCCGAGCAGAACCATACCTCGCCAGCGAGCACCTCGCTGAGCTGGGTCTTCTGGCCATCGTCGAATACGATTGTGAATGGGCCTCCAGCCTCGGGGGTGGTCAGCTTGGCCTCGAATTTTCCATCCTTGCCAGCCTTGACCTTCAGGGTCTCGCCAGTCCATGATGGGGTGATTTTCACTATGGCGCCTTTCTTAGCGGTGCCGGGGATGGTGATTTCGGCTTGTTGCTGCACCACCATGCTGTCGGTAAAGAAAGCCGGGAGCGTCACCTTGGCTTGGCCAAGGATAGGGGAGATAAGTAGGGCGCTCGCCGCCAGAATTTTGATATCCATGATATAGGGTTTTGGTAATTTCGGTAAGTAGCTTTTCAATTTAATTTTAAGTTTAAACACGGAGAGCGCTGAGGGCCACGGAGTCCACAGAGATTTTCTCTATCCTTAGACAATACGCTTCTCAATTCGATCAAGGAGACCGCTGAAGCTGTGCCAGAGGTCGCGGAGTGTGGGTGTCATCCTTTTGATTCCAGGGCCAGCGAGGCGATAGCCCCTCCGTCGCAGCTTTTCCCCGCGCTCTGTGTCCTCTGCTGCGGCTATGCCGCCTCTGTGACCGATTCCAAAACGCAAGAGGCAGAGAATATTAAAATCTCTGTGGACTCCGTGGCCCTCCGTGTTCTCCGTGTTTTTTTTGTAATATAGTTTTATTTTAATTTGACAGGTTATTTAAGTTGATGCAAATTTAGGAATAAATCGGGTGAGGAGACTGAAATTTTTTACCAATTTTTTGTCAAAAATCACCAAATCTTATCTACAGTGTCCTTAGTCACGGTCTTTTGAGGTCTCGACCGTCTGCCGTGCCGAGGAATTTGAGGCTACCTCGCGCTCAAAGTCCTTGGGGCTGATGCCGAATTGCTTGAAGAATAGCTTTGAGAAATAGCTTGGCGAGTTGATGCCGACCATGTAGCAGATGTCGCCAATCAGGTATTTGCGTTCGCGTATCAGCTCAGCAGCCTTCTTGAGTTTGACGATGCGTATCAGTTCGACTGGCGACATGTTGAATAGGCTCTTGATCTTTCTGAGCAGGCTCGAGCGCGACATGGCCAGCAAGTCGCCCATAGCCTCAGCGCCGAACGATTCATCCTGGATATGCTCCTCGATGAGGTGGATCACCTTGTTCATGAATTCCTCATCGACCTTGTTGGTCTGCATGTTGTCAACGCCGAAGAATGGCTTTTTGGCGAATGCGTTGCGTTCGCGCTGGCGATTTTCAAGCAACGACTTGACCTGTTGCAACAGATATTTCATTGAGAATGGCTTTTCGATATAAGCTTCGGCGCCGCATTTCAGGCCCTCGACCTTGGTATCGAGGTCGTTTTTGGCTGTGAGCATGATTACCGGCACATGCGAGATGTCGATGTTGCTCTTCACTCGCTTGCACAGTTCGAATCCGTCCATCTCGGGCATCATGATGTCGGTGATAATCAGTTCGTAAGGTCGCTTGTCGAGCATCTCCAGGGCTATGCGGCCATTTTCGGCAGTCTCGACCGTGAAGTTCTTGCCAAGCTGCTCGGCGATGAACTCTCGCATCTGATCATTGTCCTCGACCAGCAGTATCGAGTGGACCCCAGCCGGGTCTTTGATTTGCGAAGATTCTTCCTCGAGCATCTCCACGCCGGTGGGTACTTCGGCAGTGGCCTCTTCGGCTCCCTCTTTGGTGATGGGGATTGTGAGCACGAATGTGTTGCGCTCGGGTAGGCCGTTTTGCTCAAGTTCGAGTTTGCCATTGTGGAGTTCGGCCAAGCGGCGCGACAGAGGCAAGCCAATGCCCACGCCTCCGGCTTGGGTGTCAGAGCGGTTAGTAATCTGATAGAAAGGCTCGAATATGCGTCTTATGGCATCGCCTGTGATCTTGTCGCCATCGGTAGTGACGGTGAAATAGAAATTCTTATCATCCTTGGTGAGCGATACATCGATTATCGAGCGCGAATATTTGAGGGCGTTGTTGAGTAGGTTGCTCATCACCTTGGTGATGGCCTCGCGGTCGATGGTCGCCAGGATTCCCTCCTTGGGAATGTTTGTAGTCAGGGCCTTCTTCTTCAGCTTCATTGCTGGCTCAAAACGACTTACGATCGAGGTAGCCAATTCAGCCACATCCGTAGGCTCGTATTTGAGGGTGAGCTTGCTATTGTCAATCTTCTGGAAATCGAGGATTTGCGCCGTTAGGTTGAGCAATCGATTGACATTGCTGCTGATGATCTCGATATAGTGGCGAGCCTCGCCGTTGCGTATGTTCATATCCTTGAGTACCTCGACTGGCGAGGATATGAGAGTCACTGGGGTGCGGATCTCATGGGCTATCTCGGTGAAGAATCGCACCTTGCTCTCGTTCATCTCTTTCTCCTTGGTCACCATAAACAAGTCCTGGCGCTCGCGGAATTGTCTCTCCTTGTGGGTGCGGTACCAGTAGAACCACAGCAGTGCTCCGGCGCCGAGCAGCATGCCAAACAGTATGTAGGCCCACCATGACTCATACCATGGGGGTGTGATGCGTATGGCCAGAGCCTTGGTCACATCGTGATTGCCCATCTGGTCGCGTACCACCAACTTGTAGTTGCCGGGCGAAAGGTTGGCAAAGGATATGCGTCCGTTCTGGGCCAAGTCGAGCCACTCTTTGTCGACTGGCAATAGGCGATAGGAGAGGCGCCCCGAATTCTCGTTGCTGCCGAGCGAAATCACATCGATTGAGAATGTAGCCTCATCATAAGGGAGGGTCAGTCGGTCGGTGAACATTATGTTTTCGGCCAGCACTGACTCGGGGGTCGAGGGGGTGATAGTCTCGTTTGATACTCTGAGTTGGGTGAAATAGAGCTCGGGTTTTTTCATATCATCTCGGTCGGCAGCTGGGTCGAGCGAGAATACGCCGCCACGAGTGCCGAAGAATAGGCGCCCCTGCGGGTCGCGCACAGCCGAGTTGTAGTTGAATTGGTTTGATGGCAGACCATCGAATATTGTGTATAGCTTGACCTCCTTGGTATCGGGCTTGAATCGCACCAAGCCGTGGTTGGTGCCAAACCACAGGTTGCCTTGGCGGTCTTCGACTATGTTGTAAGCCACATTGTCGGGCAGTCCCTCTTCGATGCCGTAGGTGATAAATGTGCCGTCGGCCGGATTGTATGTGCTGATGCCGCCACGGTCGGTCGAGAACCAGAGGCGACCCTTGCTGTCCTCCATCACCGAACTCACCGAGTTGGAGCGCAGATGGGTGTGCGAGTTGGCCTCAAACCGTGTCACCGACCCGTCGGTTGAGATTCTGGTGATGCCAGTGCCCATCGAGGCGAGCCAGATGTTGCCGTTGTGATCCTCGCAGATGCCGTGGATCCAGTCGTTGCCTACCGACTCGACGCGGCGGAACGGCTGCCCGTCGGCATCGCGTTGGTACAGGCCGTAGGCCAAGCCCAGCCATTCGCGTCCTCGGCTGTCGATCAGGTAGGAATACACGCTATTGTCCTCGGCCATGCCTTGGAATTGGCACTCAGCCCGTCCGTCCATGGTAAATTTCACCATGCCCTGCGCTGTCATGCCCACGCGGATTGTGCCGTCGCCGGGATTGTAGATCATCAGGGCTATATTTTCATGAGTTGGATATTTGGGGGCTGCGTATAGGCGATTCTCAGTGGGGTTGAGCACTACCACACCATTGCCCTCGGTACCAATCCATACATTGCCGCGGTCATCGCAAGCCAGGCCTCGGATATTGCGCCTGGGGGTATCCAATGGCTGATAGGTGGTGAAAGCCATTCCTTGTGGATTGTGGTAGCTGACGCCGCCAAACAGGGTGCCGACCCAGATGCCGCCATCGCGATCCTGGAATGTGTGGTAGATCACGTAGTCGCATAGGCCATTGTCGTCGATGTCATAAAATTCTTCCTCACCCGACAGCAGGTTGAGTACATACAGGCCCTGATAGGTGCCGATCCACAATTCGTTGTCATAGCACTCCATAGTGCGCAGAAACATGCGGTCGTTGTGGTCAAATGGCAGCAGGGTCACCAGATTGGTGACCGGATTGTATCTGTAGATATGGCCGTCGCGGGCGCCGATGGCTATTTCGCCAGTGGGCAGCGAGGTGAGCTGAGCCAGGCTGTGAGGGTCGATTTCTATTCCCTTTGTCACCACCGGCTTGAAACCGACCTCTTTGCTGACAAATTTGTATAAGCCCCCGGTGAGGGTGAGCACATACACATCGCCCTTGTCGGTGATATGCATGCACACCGACGCCAATTCCTTGATGTTTGCCCCGTCGGCTATATTATAATAGGTCATCTTGTCCTCGCTCCCCTCAAAGCAGAACACACCCTGGTCGGGCAGCAGTGCCCACATGTTGCCTTCGTTGTCAGGTCTGATGGTTTGTAACCAGTTGAAAGCCTCAACTCCCTCGGCGCTTACCGTATCTATATAGCGGAATGTCTGCTTGCGCTGGTCGTAGATGTATATGCCTCGGTCGGTGCCGACCCACAGGCGCTGATGCTGATCCTCGCCGATGGCTCCGATATTGTCGTTGCCGCGATTGCGCTCATCGTCCCATACGCGCAGATGCGTCACATTGCGTCCGTCAAAGCGGTCGAGGCCGCCCTTGGTGCCGAGCCAGATGAATCCGTAGGAATCTTGGGATATGGCTTTGACATTGTTTGACGACAGTCCGCCGTCGGTATTGACGGTTTTGAATGTGTGCCGATTGGCTTGGGCACCGAGGCAAAGCAGGGTGCACAATGACAGTAGGGCTATTCTGATGAGGGTCATGGTAGGGTGGGGTTGAAATGTGGGAATTATTGTCTATGCAAAGTTACGAAATAAGAAATTCATTCACGAAATCTGGATAAATCTATTTTTATAACATTTACGTCAATCTTTGACACAAATGTGTCAGTTGGTGGATTTTTGTCATTTATAGGCTATTATGTCCTTTATTTTCGATTTTTAGCAACGTAATTTTGCAATGTCAAAACCGCAAGTCGAGTTTGGACCTCGGCCAGGCCGAGGGATGACCATAAAACCATAAGGACATAAAACCATAAGACAAATATAAATCCCCAGGGCAGTTGAGTGCCACGCGGTTCTACCGCGGCGGTCCCCTCCCTTTCCAAAAACCAAATACCAAAAACTAAAAACAACTTAAATACCCACCCATGAGACTTTATCCCTTATTAGTGATCGCCGCCGTGGCCTGCTCATGCTCGTCGCATCAGCCCCAAGAGCAAGAGCCTGTGCTCTGGTACTCCGCTCCGGCCTCTTGCTGGATGGAGACTCTGCCCATCGGCAACGGGCGCCTCGCCGCCAACGTCTATTCCGGCACCGACCAAGAGCGGCTCGCCATCAACGAATCTACAATGTGGTCGGGACAGTACAACCCCGACATGCAGCGCCCCTTTGGCGCCAAGAAGCTCGCTCATGTGCGTAATCTCTATTTCAACGGCAAGGTAGCCGAGGCCAACGACTATGCCTGGCACAATATGGCTGGTCAGCAGACCTCATTTGGCAGCCATGTGCCGGTAGGCGACGTGGTGATTGATATGACATCGCCCGCTGGCGAGACACAAGATTACTGCCGCTCGCTGAATATGAGCACCGGCATCGTCGAGACCAATTATACTAAAGGCGGCTCGGAAATCACCCAGATGGCTTATTGCAGCAATCCGGCTCAAACCATAGTATGGACTATTAAATCGACAGGCGATGATATCGACCTGCGCGTAGGGCTCGACCTGCTGCGCGATGCCGAAATCACGACCACCGGCGTGGATATGCTTGTGGCTCAAGGCAAGGTTGATTTTCCGAAACAAGGTCCTGGCGGTGTGAATTTCGCCCAAGTAATCAAGGTGCAGCCCACTGGTGGCGAGCTGATTGCCGAGCCCGAGGCTATCACAGTCAAGGGCGCAAGCCAAGTAGACCTATATATAGATGTGCGCACAGATTTCCAATCGACCACATTTCCCGGTTGGGGCGACTATCTCGCTGCCGCTGAGCAGTCGGTCGAGCGCGCTGCCTCCAATCCTCAGCTATTGGCCGAGCATAAGGCTGATCATCAGCGCCTGTTTGACCGTGTGTCAATCTCGCTTGGCGAGGATTCGCTGCGCGATGTGCCCACCGATGAGCGTTGGCGCCGCGTCAAGGCTGGTGGAACCGATCCTGCCCTGATGGCCCGCTTCTTCGATCTCAGCCGCTATCTGCTGATGGTATGCTCGCGCGAGAACTCGCCTCTGCCAGCAGCACTGCAGGGCCAGCTCAACGACAATCTGGCTTGCAACATGCCTTGGACCAACGATTACCATCTCGATATCAACACCGAGCAGAACTATTGGATATCCAATGTCGGCAATCTGGATGAGTGCAACGCGCCGCTGTTCAGCTACATAGCCGACCTCGCCCACCATGGACAGGGCATCGCTCGCGACCTGTATGGCTGCCGAGGCTGGACTGCCCACACCACTGCCAATCCTTGGGGCTATGCCGCAGTGAGCGGTTGCATCGCTTGGGGCCTCTTCCCCACCGCCTCATCATGGATGGCCACCCACCTGTGGAGCCAGTATGACTACACTCGCGATACCGACTTCCTGGCCAACACCGCTTATCCGCTGCTCAAGGGCAATGCCGAATTCTTGCTTGACTTCCTGGTTGAGGAGCCTGGCACCGGATATCTGCTCACCGGTCCTTCGATTTCGCCCGAAAATGCCTTTGCTCTGCCCGACGGCAAGCACATTTCAGCCTCGATGATGCCCACTGTTGACAATGTATTGGTGCGCGAAATATTTGATGACTGCATCCAAGCCAGCCAAATCCTCGGCATAGACCAGGAATTTGCCGATTCGCTGCAATATGCACTCGCCAAGCTCCCTCCCTATCAGATTGGCCAGGACGGCGGATTGCAAGAGTGGCTCCATGATTACGACCAGCCAAATCCCAACCATCGCCACACCTCCCACCTGCTCGCCGCATTCCCATTCTCGCAGATCACAATCGACAAGACCCCCGACTTGGCTCTCGCTTGCAAGCGCACAATCGACCTGCGCCTCGCTTGCCCCGACTGGGAAGACACCGAGTGGAGCCGCAGCAACATGGCAGCTTTCTATGCTCGCCTGGGCATGGGCGAAGAGGCTGAGGCTTCGATGCACGACCTGCTCTCAAAACTCACCCGTGAGAATCTGCTGACCGTATCGCCTGCTGGCATAGCTGGGGCCGAAGATGACATATTCTGCCTCGACGGCAACACCGCTGGCGGAGCCGCCATCGCTGAGATGCTGCTGCAGAGCCACGACGGAGTGGTGCGCCTGTTGCCTGCGCTGCCCTCGCATTGGGCCGACGGCAAGGTATCGGGCTTACGCGCTCGCGGCGCAGTGACCGTGGATATGGAGTGGGCCGACAGCAATCTCAAGAGCGCTCGCCTCAAGGCTGACAAGGATGCAACCTTCTCACTGTCGCTGCCCTCAAATGGCTACAAAGTTATGATCGATGGCCAAGCCGCCGATCCTGAAAAGATAAATTTACAGTCAGGCCAAGAATTGATTGTACAGCCCGTATGAAACAAATACGCCAACCATTGACGAAAATATAACATTTTAATCACCCAACCCCCAAATTGACGTAAATTTTCTAAAATTTGATTTAAATCCACAGAAATTAGCAATTAAACGGCATTAATTTTGCAATGTGATTCAGCTCCAACCGGGGCGCTTCCTTAACATTATTGCCACGAATAACTAACAATCATAATCACCCAAAACAATCCTTAAACATCATGAAAGGAAAATCCCTTACATTGAGTTTGCTGCTTTTCATTCTGGCATGCTGCTCCCCATCTCTTTGGGCACAGACCATCACGGTCACGGGCACAGTGCTGGACGAAGCCGACGAGCCCATGATCGGAGCTTCGGTAAAAGCCAAGAACGCCGCCACTGGCGTCAGCACCAACATCGATGGCGAATTCCGCCTCAAGGCCGACGAAGGCGTAACCATTGTAGTGTCATACATCGGTTACAATTCTAAGGAATTCAAGGCCACATCACAGCCTGTTACCATCAAGATGGAGCCCACCTCTACAGCCCTCGACGAGGTAGTCGTAGTCGGTGTATCCATGAAGAAGAGCGACCTCACCGGCTCGGTGGCTCAGATTGACGGCGATGCTCTCCGCGAGCGCCCCGTGACCACTGTCAATGAGGCTCTGCAAGGCCGCGTAGCTGGTGTGTCAATCAGCGCAGCCCAGAAGCCCTCAGACGACGGCTCGATTAAGATCCGCGGTACGAATACCTACAACTCAGGTTCTGATCCTATCTATGTAGTCGATGGTATGGTAATGAGCAACGACTATTCGTTCTTCAACTCTATCAACGTCAACGACATCGAATCAATCCAAGTGCTCAAGGATGCCAGTGCCACCGCTCTCTACGGTAGCCGCGGTGCCAACGGCGTAGTGCTGATTACTACTAAGAAAGGTACCTCACCCGAAGGCCAGATCACATTTGACGGCTGGATTGGTATCCAGACCCGCGCCAGCACCCCCAAGCGCATGAATGCCCAGCAGCTCTATGAGCTCCGCCTCGATGCTTACGCTGCCGGTTATGCCTGGGGCGACCCCAGCCTCACAGCTGCCGACATGGCTGCTTATCGCGAGAGCGTGACCTCTGTGGATAACCTTACAGTTTTTTTCAAAGACTGAAAAAGAAGGGTACGAGAGCGGCAACAGCTATGACTGGACCGACTATGTAGTGCAAAACGGTCTGAGCGAGAACTACAACGTATCGTTCCAGAAAGCTGCCGGCGGCACAAACATCTTCATCTCGGGCGACTACAGCCATGTAAAAGGTATGATCGTCGGCACCAAGCAAAACAAATACGGCGGCCGCGTCAACATTAGCAGCGATATCAAGCCTTGGCTCAAAGTCGGTACCAACACCTCTTACACTCGCCAAATCGACAATATGCCCAGCGATGACGTGTACAACAAGGCTCTCCAGGCCAACCCGCTCCTCGACCCGACTCCCTATTTCACTGAGGAAACCCGCTACACCTGGGACTACATGACCACTTACTGGCGCAACCACTCAGAGGAGAACAACAACGACTACAACCCCTTCAACTCGCAGCAGGTAATCCAAGATCGCACCCGCAGCTATCTGACCTCAGCCAACTATATCAACATCAACCCCATCAAGGGCTTGAATATCCGCTCGACCTTCGCTTATGAGTTTATCGCTCAAGCATGGTATGACTACACTCCCACTCAGATCCAAGAGGCCAAGCGCGGCAACTCGGGCAATAACAAAGCCAAGAACGAACGCTGGGAATACCAGAACTGGCAATGGGATAACACCATCAGCTATGACAACACCTTTGGTGTGCACCGCATCAACGCCCTCGTTGGTACCTCGGCATCAAAGAACATGAGCAACTACACCATGGCTCAGGGCTCAGGTTTCCCCTCTGACGACCTCACCTACCACAACCTCGGCGCTTCGGCTCTCAATGAGACCATCCACAAATACATCGGATCAAGCTTCGCCAACAATTCTCTTCTCTCCTATGTAGCTCGCGCTAACTACACCTACGACAACCGTTACCACTTCACCGCTACCGGTCGTTATGACGGCAGCTCCAAATTCGGTCCTGGCCACAAGTGGGGCTTCTTCCCATCAGTTGCTCTCGGTTGGGATATCGCCAACGAAGCATTCATGGAGCAATATCGCACCTGGCTATACAAACTGAAACTCCGCGCCGGTTACGGTATCGTTGGTAACCAAGACATCCGCTCCTACGCTTACGACACTATCTACTATCCTCAGGTATCAAATGAAGAGTCGAACTACGCTGCCGATGGTTATCGCGGCAATCCTGAGGTTACTTGGGAAAAGCAGAAGCAGACCAATATCGGCCTCGACCTCGGTTTCTTCAACAACCGCCTGCGTCTCTCGATCGACGGATTCTTCATCAAGAACTCTGACCTGCTTATGCAGCACAGCCTCGCTAACTCAACTGGCTACACCTACACTGTCGAGAATATCGGCGATATGAGCAATAATGGTTTTGAGGTCACCATCGAGGCTACTCCGGTTGCCACTAAGGACTTCACCTGGACCATCGGAGCCAACATCAGCCACGACCACAACAAGATCACCAAGCTCTACAGCGGCAAGACTGAGATCAGCAACGGCACCAGCCGCGACGGTTGGGTATTCCTCAACAAGTCGATCCATGGCTACTATGTATATCGCTGCGGCGGCATCGCCAACACCTGGAACGAAGACCAGTGGAGCGGAGTTGACTACTCTGGCATCGGCAAGAGCAATCCCGAATACGGCGACCTCTTCATCAAGGACCTCAATGGCGATGGAAAGATTGACCCTGACAACGACCGCGAGTTCGTATCGACCGACCCCTTCATCTATGGCGGCTTCAACACCTACCTCAACTGGAAGGGCCTTAGCCTCAATGCAATCTTCACCTACTCTTTGGGAGGTAAGAGCTTCTCGGGTTACTATGAGAGCCTCCTCAACTCTGTAGGTTTGAGCCACGCATCGACCGACCTGCTCGACCGCTGGACCGAGGACAATGTCAACGCCAAGTATCCTCGCGTAATCACCAACGCTGGCACCCGCACCGACGGTACCACCTACAATCGCATCTACCCCTCTGACACCGACTTCACCCTCGACAAGACCGACTTCCTGCGCCTGAGCACTCTGTCGCTCTCATACCAGTTCGGTCCTAAGGTGACCAAGGCCCTCGGCCTGAGCCAGCTCCGCGTCTACACCACGATGACCAACGTATTCTGCCTCACCAACTACCGCGGCGTCGACCCCGAATACTACGACTGGAACTATCCTCCCACTCGCCAGTACACCTTCGGTCTCAGTGTTAGCTTCTAATTTCCACCCTTAAATCAGTCTACAACAATGAAACTCAAAAATATCCTCATACTCACAGGTGCAGCCCTCACCCTGGGCGCTTGCAGCGACTTCCTCGTGGAGGATTGCCAGACTGGTCTGCCCGAAAGCGCAGTGTTTCAAGACATGGACCTCATCGAGCAAAACTTGGTGACCATCTACAACAACGTGCGCGGCAACTATGTGACCCAGAATGGCTGGCTCCCCCTCTCAGTCGGCACCGACGAAACACAATCTGGAGCCTATCAGGCCCTCAAGGAGGGCGCAGAGCGTCGCTCGCTCGACTACGGCGGTTCATCGATGAACTCGACCAACACCTACATCACCCAGGTTTGGAATGGCCACATCACCCAGATCGCCCAGCTCTCAAAGATCATCCGCTATATGCTGCCTCAAAGCGAAAGTGATACTATTGCAAAAGGCTCGCAGCGCGAGCAACTGCTCGGCGAGTGCTGCTTCCTGCGCGGCTCGCTCGCAATGGAGCTCGTGATGCTCTACGGTCGCATCCCCGTGCATGACTATGTGCTCAACCCTGAGCAGAAGATGGATCGCAAGGACCTCGACCTCTGCTGGGAGTATGTATTCACCGACCTGCAGAATGCTGCCAACTACTGCCCTCTAAAGAACGATGCTCAGCGCGCTACCCGCTATGCTGGTCTGATGATGCTCGCTCGCGCTTACATGTCGGCACCCGAGGATCTCGGCCTCCGAGACTGGGAAAAGGCTACTGAGTGCCTCAAGGAGGTTTGCGAGTACGGTCCGTATGACTTGGTTAATGACTACGCTGATCTCTATGACTACACCACCCCAAACACAAAAGAGTCGATCTTTGAATGGCAATTCTCACCCACAGGCTCGGCCAACTGTCTGCAATGGCTCACTGGCTCACGCGCCGCTCAGGGTACAATTCCAGACGAAGGCGAAGGCTGTCTCTTCGCCGGTTACGACCACTGCCTCCCCACCGAGTTTGCTCGCACTTATGAATCAGAGGGCGGCCTCTGGGAAGAAGGCGACCAGCGTTACGATGTGGCAATCCGCACTGACTTTACCCACAACGGCTACACTGCCAACTATTCGTCAGTGCAATGGGAAGGCCTCGGCGACGACTATGACGAGCTTGAGCCCCACATCAAAAAATATGAGGATCCCCGCAATGATGTGCACGCCGAGGCTATGGGCGCTGAATCATCAGGCAAGAACTCGATGTACTTCTCAGGCAAAAACATCTGCTGGCTTCGCTTTGGTGATGCTTGTCTCCTCTATGCTGAATGCCTAAATGAGATCGGGGATCAGGAGTGGGCTCTTGAATGGGTCAACTTCGTACGTCAACGCGGCTTCGGTTGGGTTTACAAGAAAGCACAGCAATGGACCTCGATGAGCAAGGACGAGTTCCGCTCTAAGATTCTTGACGAGCGTATCCGCGAGCTCATTTGCGAGCGCTGGCGCCGCTTCGACCTCCTTCGCACAGGCAACTATCCCGCTCTTGTGACCGAGCGCAACAAGTGGGCCAACCGCTTCCAGTCGCTCCAGGACTACAACAAGCTCTTCCCCATCCCCTACGATGAGCTATCGCAAAACGAAGACATGGATGCTTCTGACCAAAATCCCGGATACTAAAATAGTTATGAGTGGTGAGTTATGAGTTATGAGTCTTTGATGGCTCTCCTCATTGCCAAATAAATCATCAATCCAATAACTCACAACTCACCACTCCTAACCCATTACTCGCAACTCATAACTCATAACTCATAACTCATAACTCATAACTCACAACTAAAAACCTCCCTAAATAATTACCAATATGAAAACTACTTTACTTTCACTCGGCGCAATGGCAGTGGCTATGGCTGCCAGCGCTGCTCAGCCCAACTTCGTTGAGCTCAGCGCCAGCGAGATCCCCTCGGGCCTCGCAAGCACAAACTTCCGCGGCAACATGGTGTTTGTCGACTTCAATCACAGTGGTCGTCAGGAACTCCTGTTCCGTTCGCGTGACATCGGCATGGGCTGGGCTGCCAACATGGGCATCTGCTTCACAACTGCTGAAGACGGCATCGGCGCATCAAACAAAGACATCCTCAAAGACGTCTCCAACCTCGGCACCAACGACTGGCGCATGACAGTCGCTCCCATCGACTTTGATGGCGACGGCCTGGTCGACATCCTCCTCTACGGCGAAGGCAGCTATCGCTCAGCTATGGTGCTCCGCAACACTGGTTCGGTCGACGGTATTCCTGTATTCGAAGAGGCACAGAGCCCCTTCGTGAAATGCGAGACTTGGACCGATGACAATGGCAATCTCACCAGCAACTATAATCCTTTCTGCGATGCCAATGGCAATCCTATCAAGGATCATAACACTTCTGATGCATTTGCCGAGGGTTTCAATGGCAACAATGTGTTCGCCATTGGTGACTTCAACTGTGATGGTATCCAGGATATAGTTACCATCTATGCTACAAGAGATGGCTTTAAGCAAGACGATGACGGCAACTGGGATGACGCTCGTTATGGCAACTATGCTCTCTTCTTGGGTGATGGCAAAGGCGCTTTCATCATGAAAGAAGATTCTGGCATCACTGAGGCTCGTTGTGGCGGCGTGGCATGTGGCGACCTCAACAACGATGGCATCCTCGACCTCGTGGTAAATGGTTGGAGCGATAACAAGGGCAAAGACATCACCGCCGTGCTGCTTGGCAATGGCGACGGCACATTCCGTGAGGCTACCCTCGATGTAGCTGGTGCAGAGAACGGCTCAGTGCATGTATTTGACTATGACGGTGACGGCAATCTTGATATCTTCGTAACTGGCGAAGACAGCGGCAATAGCTGGAACAAGCGTGCTGACCTCTTCTTCGGCGACGGCACTGGCCAATTCACCGCTGCTAACCTCGACCTCAATGGCACAAAGGTGGGCTCAGTCGACTGGTGCGACCTCAACAACGATGGTCTGATCGACCTTATCTATAATGGCGAAATTGACGGCGACGGCGACGGTGCAGCTCTCGTGCTCAACGGTGGCAGCCGTACAGCCGATGCTGACTACACCGCTCTCTCAGGTGTTCGCTCTGGCGCTTGCGTAGCAATCGCTGACTTCTATGGCGACGACGAAATGAGCATCGCTGACGTGATCATGATGGGCTATCCCCGTGGCGGCGGTTCGACCGTAGCAATCGCTCACAACATGGCCCGCACTACTGGCCCGACGGGCATCAAGAAGAGCTACAAGAACGCTATTGCTCCTACTGGCCTCGAAATGACTGACAATGGTTCAAGCGTGACCTTCAGTTGGGCAGCTGGCGAAGACGAAGTCACCGAGGAACAAGCTCTCCGCTACAACGTGTTCGTTAAGTTCACCGATGGCACCATCGCATACAACACTCCCGCCAACATCGAGACTGGCTTCGTGCTCACCAACCGCATTGATGCCGCCCTCACCACTCGCAGCTACACCATCAACCGCAAGGCCAGCGAAATCGCTCAATGGGGTGTCCAGACCATCAACCAGGGCCGTCTTGGTTCAGCTTTCGCTACTGAGACTCTGGGCGTAACCAGCATCGCCGCTGACGCCGAGGCTGTAGACGTTGAGTACTACAACATCATGGGCCAGCGCCTCAATGCAGCTCCTCAGAATGGCGTGTACATCAAGAAATCGATCCTCAGCAACGGCACTACCAAGGCTGAAAAGGTAATCCGCTAATCCCCTCTTAGAGTTAAGATAATGTCTTAACTTAAAAACCACAGATTTACACAGATTCACACAGATTTTTTAATGTGAAATCTGTTGTCCAAATCCTTAGTTCTTCATATCAAAAATCAGTGAAAATTTGTGTGAATCTGTGGTTTCTTTCCCTCTTAACTCTTTGCTCTTAACTCTAATCTTCCACCCCCACCACCCAAAAGATATGAAAAAGTTTAACCTCAAACTACAGGCAATAGCCGCTCTGAGCCTGATGGCCCAAGCCGCCGTTGCAGCCGACCTCGATATCAACGAGGGCAATTGGCAGATTCGCTATGATGCCAATACCAATACCGTGGAATACGTCTACGCTGGCACATCAGTGCTCAAAGGCGTGACCGTACGCGCCACCAATCCCGATGGCCAGATGCTCACCGCAAGCGAGTATGCTGAGCCCACCCTTACATCAGAAAATATCTCCAATGTCTTTGGTTCAGGCATTCGGTACACATACACCTACACCAAGGCTGGCTCTCTCGCCTTGGAGCAGACGTTTCAATTCTTCCCTGAGAGAGATTATTTCTTCACCGAGGCTGCTTTGATAGCTGATTCCGGCACCACCGAGAGCAACCATGTGGCTGCTGTCTACACTACTGCTGCCAGCACATTCCTCCCAGCCGGTGGCGACAATAGAGTATACACAATGCCGTTTGACAACGATGCTTGGCGCACCTACGATGCTCTGCATTGGGCGAGTGCTGGTCAGGCAACGAGCTACGAGGTTGGGGCATTCTACGATGTCACCTCTCGCACTGGTCTGATTGTCGGTTCGGTCGAGCACTTCCTCTGGAAGACCGGCGTGGTCAGCACCGTTAGCGGTCAGAACACCTTGGATCAACTTGAAGTGTATGG
This sequence comes from Bacteroidales bacterium, assembly GCA_020860445.1. Classification (GTDB taxonomy): domain Bacteria; phylum Bacteroidota; class Bacteroidia; order Bacteroidales; family Muribaculaceae; genus CAG-873. The sequence continues at coordinate 30,399 of JAJBUH010000050.1, forward strand.
CGGCATAGCCGATGAGGGTACCAACGACAGCATCGAGCCGGCTCTGACAGTGCATGGCAAGGTGAAAGGCGCAAGAGTAGAATCACCTCTAGTGATGGTAGGCTATTTTGCCGACTGGCGCACCGGCCTTGAGACCATCGGCGAGGCTACTGCCGAGATTTCGCCCAAGCGCCCGATGCCAGAGGATATGCCCGAGAGCGTATGGGGCTGGCAGTCGTGGGGCGAACAGGCCCAATACGTCAACTATTCCAGCATCAAGGAAGTTGCCAAATTCTACGCTGATGAGCTGGTGCCGGCTAATTTCTGCTCCGAGGATGGCGTATGCTACATGTGTCTCGATTCATTTTGGAGCGACAATATGACTGATGCCCAGGTGCGCTCGTTCGCCGCCTATTGTGATGCCTATGGCCTTGTGCCGGGCCTCTATGCTGGTTTCTTCTCCCTTTGGTGGGATGCCCATGATTATGACATGACCGACACCAATGGCCAATACAAATGGGGCGAAGCCATGCTTACCGCCAATGGCGAATACCGCAAGTGCGGCGGTGGCAGCTACTGCATCGACCCGACTCACCCTGGCACTGAGATGCTGATCCGCACCTGTTTTGACCGCTGGCGCAATTGGGGCTACCGCTTTGTCAAGATCGACTTTATGAGCAATGGCGCAGTCGAGGCCGACAAATGGTATTGCGACACTATCACCACTGGCATTGCCGCTTTCAACTATGGCATGGACATCATACTCGATGCCGCTGGCGATGACTTTGTGCTCGACTTCTCAATCGCTCCCGTATTCCCCAACAAGACCCACGCTCGCCGCAGCGGTTGCGACACCTGGAAATCAAAGGCCGACACGCAATATGTGCTTTCAAATCAGAGCCTCGGCTGGTGGCTCGACCGTGTGTACAACTACAATGACCCTGATGCTCTGTGTCTCAGAGGCGAGCGCTATGGCATCAACCGCATGCGCTATATGACCGGCATCATGAATTGCTTCACTCTCTTTGGCGATGACTTCAGTTACAGTGGCGACTGGGACGGCAAGACCACCGAGGCTGGCGTGACCGACCGTCGCAACCGCGCCATCAGCGTCGGCACCAATGAAGAGATCAACCGCATCGGCCGTCTTGGCGGTTCGTTCCGACCTCTCGAGGGCGATGTGGCCAATAAATATACACAGTATGCAGTGCATTATTGTGATGCTGACTTTGTAAAGGAAAGCGACGATTGCGTATATCTTGTACATTACAATTTTGATGATAATAACGCCGAGAATCGCACCATTAAATTTGACCGCGTCGGGATTGACCCCAACAATGTTGGCACTATCACCGAGCTGTGGAATAGCACAGAGATTACCCCTGATGCTGATGGCTACACAGTCAATATCCCCTCAAACGATGTGGCTGTGATCAAGATAGAGAAGAAGAGCGCTGGCATCACGAGTGCCGTTGCCGACAATGGTCGCGCTTTCAGCGCCACTTGCTCGGGAGGCATACTCAAAGCCACCGCATCAAGTCCGATCAGAAATCTGGCAGTCTATTCGGTGAGCGGCCAGTTGATGGCTCAGGCCACATTCAGCGGACGCAGCAGCTCAGAGTGCATGACTGTAGCCCTCGCTCCAGGCCTCTATGTGGTATCAGCTGCCACCGACTGCGGCCCCCAAACAATGAAGTTAGTAGTAAAATGATGGTTTAAAAGAAGACAGGTTAGGTAATTAAGAAATTATTTTGGGTGGAAAGGGCGGTTGTCTTGGAATGTTTAAGGTGACCGCCCTTATCCTTAATAGCTAAGTCGCTCGGCATGGCCGAGATGAGACCATAAAGCCATAAGGGCACAAAACCACAAGGATATAAGAGCCAAGAGCCTTTGGTGATGTTTCCAAAAACCAAAAGCTAAAAACTAAAAACCTTGTATTGTTTCCAAAAGCCAAAGACCAAAAACTAAAAACTTTGTATTGTTTCCAAAAGCCAAAGACCAAAAACTAAAAACCAATACTCCGCTATGAAAAATATTATTGCAATGATTGCTTGCGCTGGGCTTGTGGTTACGGCCAGCGCAGCCGATTGGGAGGTCGCTCTCAATCCCGACCGCTCCGTTACCCTCGGCCGAGAGGGCGGGGTGGTTATTCCAAATACCTATCCCACAGCCCACAGCCTCGCTTTGGGCGACCTGGAGGGGCGCTATTATGCCGATGCGCAACTCACTCGCAATGGCGATGTGGCCACTGTCGTTTACACCGACCCCAAATTGCCGACCCTCACCATCGAGTATCGCATCGATGGCGCTAAGGTGATGGCTCAGGCTTGGGTCGAAGACCCATCGGGCCTCGGCGTAGACCGATTCTCCGTGATCAATAGTCAGGGAGTGCAGGTGTTGCCCGCTGATGGCGACAATCGCAACATGACGATGCCATTCGACAACGACAAGTTTCGCGGCTATTGCGCCAACCCTTGGCAGCAGGGCTTAGACTGCACCAGCTATGAGTGCGCCACATTCTATGATGCCGCTTCGCGGCGTGGCGTAGTGGTGGGCTCGGTCGAGCATGACACCTGGAAGACGGGCATCCTCAGCCAATGCGGCGACAATGGACAATTGGCCTCGCTTGAGGTGTTTGGAGGCATTGTCGACTATGAGACCAACGATGTGATTCCTGATGAGGGGCCGATTCTCACTCGCCATGGTGCTGTCAAGGGCGCAAAGGTAAAATCTCCCTTGGTTATGATTGGCGCTTATGCTGACTGGCGCGATGCTCTTGAGGCTTATGGCGCAGCCAATGCAGAGAGGGCTCCCAAGCGTCCGTGGTCTGGAGGCACAATCTTTGCTTGGCAGAGTTGGGGTGGTATGGCAAATCACCTCAATTATGAGGGAGCCATCGATGTGTCTAATTTCTTCAAGAGCGAACTTCCGGCCTTCAAGAGCGAACAAGGTAAGACTTATATGGTGCTCGATGCTTTCTGGGATAATATGACCGAGGAGCAGCTCAAGGACTTTGCCGACACGGCTCGCGCCAATGGCCAGATTCCGGGCATTTATTGGACACCCTTCTCGTTCTGGGGTGGTTATGACGGCTTGGGATGGAAATTGCCAAGCGATTCTACTCTCTGCTATCGCGATGTGGTGATTACGGCCCACGGTGTACCGCGCAAGATTGGCGGTGCCATCTCGCTTGATCCTACCCATCCGGCCACTGAACAGTTAATCAAGTGGCAGTTTGCCAAGTTCCGCCAGTGGGGATATGAGTATGTCAAGCTCGACTTCCTCAATTCTGGTTCGCTTGAGGCCGACCGCTTCTATCGCTCCGAGATTACCACAGGCATGCAAGCCTACAATTATGGCATGGCGATTGTTGACCGAGTGGCTGGTAGTGACTTCTTTGTCGACTTGTCGATTGCTCCGGTCTTCCCCTCGCAATATGGCAATGCTCGCCGCATCGCCTGTGATGCCTGGAATGCCATCGACCATACTCAGTATATGCTCAATAGCCTCAGTGGCAGTTGGTGGCTCGATCAGGTGTATGCCTACAATGACCCCGACCATCTGGTGCTTCGCGAGGTGTCTGAGGGGGAGAATCGCATGCGCTTCACCACTGGTGCCATGACTGGCACGGTACTGCTTGGCGACAATTTCTCGCTCAAGGGGAGCTATCTTGGCAATCAGGATGTGCGTGACCGCGCGCTGTCGATAGCCACTAATCAGGCTGTGCTTGATGTGGCTCGCATCGGCCGCTCGTTCCGTCCCCTCTATGGCGGCATGAATACAGCCTTCAAGCACTATGACCAGCCCTATTCGGTCGATGACGCTTACTATCTGGTTGATGGCGACAATGCCTATCTGGCAGTCTATAATTTCACTGACCGCCCAACCACTCGCACCATCCCTCTCGCCGACCTTGGCCTCAGCCGCTGCTCCTCAGCCACCGAGCTCTGGTCTGGCTCCACCCTCACCCCCGGCTCCACCCTCACCCTCACCATC
>JAJBUH010000091.1 GCA_020860445.1 Bacteroidales bacterium
GCTGCGCCGTGATCTTTGGCTAAGCCTCAGCCACGGACTTTTGCACATGAGCCATTTCTTCCCAGCCTTAATGGCAGCTTATGGCAATCCTTAGGCGTTGTGGTGGTTAAACTTACTGATTCACCAAAACGTTGTAAATTTAGTTATTGTTTCTTACTTATTACTTTTTACTTATTACTCAATATAGAGATGTATAGATTTTTAACAGCCTTATTGCTTCTTGCCTCCTACACGGCGACATTCGCTCAAATCGATGAGATTTCGCCTGCTCGCAAACTCGGAGTAGCCGAAGCTATAATCGAAAATTATTATGTAGAAGATGTCAATGCCGATTCAGTGGTGACAGAGGGCATCATAGCCATGCTCAAGACCCTGGATCCCCACTCGTCATATTCAACCCCAGCCGAAACTAAAGAACTCAATGAGCCGCTCGAGGGCAAATTCTCCGGCATCGGCGTGCAATTCAATATGTCGACCGACACTGTGTATGTGATTCAGACCGTGTCGGGTGGACCCTCAGAGAAAGTTGGCATCCGTCCCGGCGACCGCATCATCTCGGCCGATGATTCGATCATCGCTGGCAAGAAGCTGCCCAATAGCGCTATCCTCAAGATATTGCGCGGACCAAAGGATTCGAAGGTCAAATTGGGAGTGCTGCGCAACGGCGAACAGATCGATTTCATCGTAACTCGCGACGATATTCCAATCAACAGCGTCGATGGCGTGTATATGGTCAATCCTACTATCGGATACATTCGCCTTACCCGCTTTGCTGAAAGCAGCGCCGAGGAGATTGCCGATGCTATCGCCAAGCTCAAGAAGCAAGGCATGGAGAAACTAATCCTCGACCTCGAGGACAATGGCGGCGGCTATCTGAGGGCAGCCCACGACATAGCTTCGATGTTCCTCAACAAGGGCGACCTGGTAGTCTACACCAAGGGCAAAAATGTCGACCCGGTATATTACAAGGTTGAAAACCCAACTCCGCTTTTTGATGGACCCGTGGTCGTGATGGTCAACCAATACTCGGCCTCGGCCTCTGAGATTGTGTCGGGAGCGCTGCAAGACAATGACCGCGCCACAATCGTTGGACGCCGCACCTTCGGCAAGGGATTGGTGCAGAGACCCTTCCCGTTCCCCGATGGCTCGATGATACGTCTGACCGTAGCTCGCTACTATACCCCGTCGGGTCGCTCAATACAAAAGCATTACGACAAGGGCAAAGGCGAAGAATATCAGCTGGATATGCTCACTCGCTATAAGAGCGGCGAACTCTGGAGCGCCGACAGTATACACTTTGACGAGAGCCAGAAATACACCACGCTGCGCGAGGGTCGCACCATCTACGGCGGCGGTGGCATCATGCCCGACGAGTTCGTGCCAATCGACACCGCCTACTACTCGCAATATTACCGCGACCTGATGGCCAAGGGTGTGCTGCCAACCTATACTCTCAACTATGTAGACCAGCATCGCGCTGAGCTCAAGCAGAAATACCCCACCGAGGATGCGTTTTTTGAGCAATTCACAGTGACCCCTGAGATGATCCAGGAGGTTGTGGCCAAGGCTCAGGCCGAGGGCGTAGAGCCCAATCCCGAACAATTGGCAATCTCGCAGCCGGTGATTGAGGCCATCATCATGGGTTATCTGACTCGCGACCTGTTTGAGGATGGCAGCTATGTGAGGGCTACCAATCCGCTGAATCCAGTGTTTAGGAAAGCGGTCGAGGTGCTCTCGCCGGATCCATTAGCCCCCTAACCCCCTAAAGGGGGCAGGCTACCGCCGGTTGGGAGAGTTAGGCCCCCTAACCCCCTAAAGGGGGCAGGCTACCGCCGGTTGGGGGAGGTAATATAAGGAACCAAATCAATTTGCTATGAAAAGGATATTTAAATTCTGGTTGGTGTGGTGCATCGCGCTGGCGATGGGCATGGCAGCAAGTGCTCAGACCAATGAGGGGCTGAGAGCGATTGTGGAGAAGCTGAATAGCAAATGCCCCATTGCCCTCAACCATGGCGTGACGCAGCAGAGCGTAGAACTAAACGACACGGCTGTAATCTACACCATCATAATCGACGCCGCTGAGACCCATTTCCACGAAATGGAGGGCCATCGCCAATTGATGCATGATGCCAAGGCTATGGAGTTGGCAACCGATGCCAGTCCGGATGCTTTAGCCCCCTACTGCATTAAGCTCAAAATCTCAGTGATATACCATTTCACTGATGGTCAGGAACATTTCGACTTGGTCATCAAGCCCGAGGACATGGAGTTCTAAGAGCGTTGCCACAACTCCTCAAATCTTCTTGCCACAACCAAGGCATCATTGTTGCGCTTTACGAATTCTGCGCCATATCTCCCCATCTCTGCCCATTCGCTACGCCGCGCCAGCAGTTGCTCTAAATCGGCATAAAGCCGATTTGGATCCGCTGGATCAGCGTTGATGATGGGCACTTTTTCTGGGTGGGGCTCATGCACGAAATCATAGTATTCTTTTTCGGCTCCGCTCACCACAATCTTGCCCTTGCGCATAGCCATCAGCGCGGTGGTGGCTGGGGTATAGGAATACAATTGGTCAACCACCACATGAGCCTTGTCCATCACCTGCTTGAATTGCTCGTAAGGCACATTTTGCACGAAGTCAAACTCGACTTCGCCCCGGTGGTCTTCGGCAAACTGCCTCACTATGGGCAACATTCTATCCGCCCCTTTTTCTATTTCCCTACCCCTATGACAGGCCAGCATGATGCGCAGCGGTTCCTCAGCGCTCAATGGTCGAGGCGCAGCCTCGCTGCAGTCAATTGGGATGCCAACATACATCAACTTTGACTGCGGCACAAACCGCTCGCACACTTTATGGTACTCATATAGAGCTGTCGCCACGCCATCAACATTGTCATACACATGGTGGCATAGGTCGGTGAGGGCCTGGCTGTGCCATTCACTAAGCCTTTCGGAATATCGTTGGGCATAAGGCGTAGGCGCCCCTCCTACCTGCCATTCGCTGTACCGCAGGATATCAGAGCGGTCGGCGGCAAGGCGTATGTATTGGGGGTCGGTAGCGAGTACCGATAGGCATACCGAGCCGTTGGTGCTTTTCAGCCGATCAAATAAAGGCTTAAGGCGCTGAGGCTTGAGTTCGACAAATGTTGGGGTGCACAGTTGCACTACGTCGTATCCCTTGAGCTTAGATGCCAATAGGGTGTTGAGGCGCGCCCACAGCAGAGCCCCGCCCAGTTTGTTGCGTCGGCGGCTCGTGTCGATGTTGCGAGCAGTCTCCATCCAGTTGCCTCCATTAGATGCCACAGTCACATCATGCCCCAGCTTCACCAACCCCCTGGCCAGCGTAGCATGATACGCACTCGCATCTCCCATCAACAATACCTTCATATCATCTTATTTTCTGAGTTATAATAAAGCGAGGAGGTGGGAGGCGGCGGGGAGGCCGAGGGCGGTTAGGCGGTAGGCGAGGAGGAGGATAAGACGATTTTTGAGGGAGGAGCCTTTTAAGGCACGTTTGAGCAGACGCTGAGAGGCATCAGCGGCTCCCTCGTGGCGGTATAGGCCAGCGAGGATGGCGCGTCTTAGGGATACTATGGGTCGCAAGGCGACAGGTAGATTTGCCTCGATGCAGTCGAGCGAGTGCTCCCGCTCTGCACCTTTTGAGGAATAGTTGATGCCGGTGATTGATGCGGCTCCGCTGTCATACATATCCACGGTAGGTTCGCCATGGGCCTTTGCCATTCGGGCATGAGGCAAGAGACGAATGCCAAGTTCAATGTCATTCCACACCGCCACATCCTCGCGCCAACCACCGGCACGCCGAAACAACTCGGTATGAGCCATATACCGCTGCGTAGCCATAGTGCCATGGAGGATGCAATTGGCATAGACATGCTTGATGGCAAATGGCTTGATACATGGCTTCTTATCGGCGATATGCAGACGTATATTCCACCCTATGACATTGGCTCGGGGATGCGCGGCAGCGGTCGACAAAGCCCTCTCGACATGATTGGGAGCCATAGTGTCGTCGCTGTCAAAAAACATGGTCCACTGCGTTGTGACCCGTGCCAGTCCGGCATTCCGGGCGGCGCAAGCGCCGGGGCGTGGCTCCTCGATTACTTCGACCGAGAATCCCTCGGCTTGCTGCTCCTCAGCCCATTGGCGCATCACTGCCAGTGTGCCGTCGGTGCTGCCATTGTCGACCAACACTACTCGCATTGGTCGATAGGTCTGTGCCGCCACCGACTGCAGGGTGCGCTCGATCAGATGCTCACGATTGTGGGCTGGAATTACTATCGTCAGCATCACGGATATCGATTTTGGGTTTGCGGTTGCGGTGAGTCCAGCTCTTCTTAATCACTCCTAAGCGGCGCCAAGCCGCCTTGGTGCGTCGCCACAGAGGCGAAGGCGTAGTGTCGAGCGTCGTCGACATTGGGCCAGCGAATGACAGGGCCGTCTGCTCTTGTTCGCCAAACTGCTCGGGGTAGATAAAGAGCAGATTATTTTGCGAGAAATATTTCTGCAAGAACGATGGTATGTCAGCCAATTCTGACGAATACGACACAGAATTGGCGCGAGCGCCAATCAGCACAAACAGGTCATCATCAAGCACCTCGTTGCTGATGACGATAAAATCGTCCCATTGTTCAACAGTGCGGTATTCGCTTCTGACCCCGCAATTCTCATGGTGGATGATGCCGCGTATCAGCGGTTGCACCTCAGCCGAACAGCAGAATATCACTCGGCATCCTATCTGCGAGGCCAAGCGGGCAATCAGGCGCACCCAGCGGTTGAAACCGCTCTCATACTGAGCCTTTTGTGGCACATACACCACGATGCGGGTCAGTGTATTTGGGGGTATGAAGCAGCGCGTGATAATCACCATCTTGTTGGTGGCGCGCAGCAGCTGGCCGATATTGTTGCCAAGGAACGTGTCAATCACTGTCGAGCGCCGGTGTATACCCACGATTACCTCGGTGATGTCACGCTCGTTCATGGCATTGATGATGCCAGTCACCACGTTCAGGTCATAGCGGTCGAGGGTTTCGACCTTGGTATTGGCAGCCGCGCCGGCTTTCTGAGCGGTCTCCAGGGCGTTGAGCGACACGGCCTTGCTGGTGGCGCTGTTGTCAGTGCGCACATGTATGGCATAATAGTTGTGTCGGCCGCGCTGGTTGCGCATCAGCATAGCCAAATCGACCAGGGACTGCGCCACGATTGGCGAACCTACCGATATCAGCGTGTTGTTGACTCTCTGTTGGCGCATATCGTCGGCTCCGTTGCGAGCATCGCTCTCGAGCATCTCTACCTTGAGCTTGGCGGCAGCCGAGGCGGTAAACATCGGGGCCAAGGCGCAGGTGACCAGGATGACAAGCACGGTGCTGTTGAGGATTTGTTCGCTGAGCATCCCCAATGAGAAACCCAAGGTGACCACAGCCAGGGCCACAGCCGTGTGGGCTGTGGTCAAGCCGAACATCACCCCACGGCTTGCTTTGGATAGGCGGTTGATTCTCTGCGCCAAATAAGCCGGAAGCCATTTGCTGACCAGCGCCACGGCGAGCATGATGCCCGATACGGCCAGGGTCGAGGCATCCATGATTACCCTCACATTGATCATCATACCCACGCTGATCAGGAAGTAAGGGATAAACAGGGCGTTGCCCACAAACTCGATGCTTGCCATCAGCGAACTCCCCGATGGCACATAGCGATTAAGCACCAAGCCGGCAAAGAATGCGCCAAGCACAGCCTCCAAGCCTATTAGCTGGGCGCCCACGGCGGCGAAAAATACCATGGCCAGCACGTAGACATACTGGGTCACCTTGTCGGCTACATGCTTGAAAAATAGGCGCGTGAGCCTCGGATAGGTATAGAGGATAAACAGGCAGTAGATGGCCAGCAACCCCAACATCTTGAATAGAGCCGAAGGGTTGAAGCTTCCCTCACGCTCGACACTGATGGTGGCGCCGAGCACTAGCAGGGCGCCGATTACAGCGATGATGGTGCCCACGATGGCAATCAGCACGGCAGGGGCGCGAGTGATGCCGTAGCGCGTGGCCACCGGGTAGGCTATCAGGGTATGCGAGGCATACATCGAGCCCAAGAGCAGCGATGTAAGCCAGTCGAGGCGCAGCAGCCATACGCTGGTCACTACGCCGAGTATCAACGGCACAAGCAGGGTGAAGAGGCCGAACAATAGTCCTCGCTTGAGGTTGAGCTTAAGGTGGAACATGTCAATCTCAAGTCCGGCGAGAAACATCAAGTAGAGCAGACCTACCTGGCCGAAGATGGCAAACGAAGAGTCGCGGTCGAGGATGTCGAATCCGTAAGGACCGACTACCACGCCCGCGACTATCATGCCAATGATATGGGGTATCTTAAGACGATTGAGGAGCAGAGGAGCAGCCAAAATGATTACCAGCACGATACAGAATATCGCTACGGGCTGTGTCACCAAGGCTGCTATAATCATTTCAAGTCAAAAGTCAAAAGTCAAAAGTCAAAAGGACTAAGTCAAAAGTCAAAGGTATTAAGTCAAAAGTCAAAGGTACTGAGGCAAAAGTCAAGAGGCAAAAGTAATTTCCACTCTTGACTTTTGACTTTTGCCTTTTGACTTATTTGCCGTGTTTCAGCATATACTGCGCGATCTGCACGGCGTTGAGGGCGGCGCCCTTCTTGATCTGGTCGGCAACGACCCAGAATGCCAAGCCGTTGGGATTGGTCAGGTCTTTGCGGATACGGCCCACATACACTGGGTCGTGGTCGGCAACCTCGAGGGGCATGGGATAGCCGCAAGCCTCTTGCTTGTCCATCAGCACGATGCCGGGCTCGGCGGCGAATGCCTCGCGAGCTTGCTCTACGCTCACCGGCTCTTCGGTCTCGCACCATACGGCCTCGCTATGGGCGCGCAGCACTGGCACGCGCACGCATGTTGCGCTCACGTCGAGGTCGGGAGCATGCATTATCTTCTTGGTCTCGTTGTACATCTTCATCTCCTCCTTGGTATAACCGTTGTCGGTGAAGACATCAACGTGGGGTATTACATTGTAGGCAAGCTGAGCCACAAATTTCTGTACCTTAGGTTCGCGGCCCTCGACCAGAGCGGCGTTCTGCTCTTTGAGTTCCGCCATAGCTGATGCGCCGGCGCCGCTGGCAGCCTGATATGTAGCCACGTGCACGCGCTTAATGGGGCTGACTTTGTGGATAGCGTTGAGGGCTACAACCATCTGTATGGTGGTGCAATTGGGGTTGGCTATGATGCGGCGCGGAGCGTTGAAGGCATCGTCGCCGTTGACCTCAGGCACTACCAGAGGGATATCCTGGTCCATGCGGAATGCGCTTGAGTTGTCAATCATCAGGGCGCCGTGGCGGGTGATGGTGTCGGCAAACTGCTTTGACACACCGGCTCCAGCTGATACAAAGGCGATGTCGATGCCCTTGAAATCGTCGTTGTCCTTAAGTTCTTGGATGGTTATGGTGCGGTCGCGCCATTTCACCTGTTGGCCAGCGCTGCGTACTGAGCCGAATAGTTTCAGCTCATCAACCGGGAAGTTTTGCTCATCAAGCACGCGGAGGAATTCTTGTCCTACGGCTCCGCTGGCTCCTACAATTGCTACGTTCATAATCGTATTTGCGTTTTGCGTTTGCGAGTGGCTGTTACGCCTTGTTTTTTCTCGTTTAGGATTCTCACCGCAAAATTACTAATTTTTCTTGAATCCACCGCCATTCCTCAATAAAAATCAGTCATAATCGTCAGGTTTGATTAAGACTTTTAATGGATTGGGTTGTTTATGTCTAAAAAGCCTTTACAGATTATGGCAAAGTTACTCGCTAATCTACTGACCCTAATAATTGTTTTGACCATGACAGCATGCGCCAGCAAGGCCTCAGATGCCGTTGATGTGGTATCTGCGCCCCAATTCCGACAAATACTCGACTCTGACCCTGATGTGTACCTGCTCGATGTGCGCACCCCGGAGGAATACGCCGAGGGCCATATACAGGGAGCCCATCTGCTCAACTGGCTCGACCCAGAGGAGTTCAAAGCCGATGCAACACATCTCGACAAGTCGAAGACTATCATGACCTATTGCCGCAGCGGTCGCCGCAGCCTTGAGGCTGCTACCTACCTAACCTCGCAGGGCTACAAGGTCATCGACCTCGAGGGTGGCATTCAGGCTTGGGAGAAGGATGACTTCCCAATCGTTACAACTGACTAAACACTAACATAAATCATTTGCGCTATCATGAACCAAGAATATCAAGAGAAATTTGAGCAAAAGGTGCATCAACTGATTGCCAACTATTTGGTTGGCAAAGATGCCATCGACAATATGCTGCCCGAGGCCCCCGATATCGAGGACCGCTGGGAGGGGATTTGCAACGCCTATCTGCCCGATGGGGCGCGCGAGTTCCAGAACTATCCCACCGTATCGCTGGGCTGGATGATGTTTATCGGCATGGCTGTCGCCAAGATGTGGGATGAGGACTGGGAGATGTACTCCAAATTTGAAGACATCTACGCCACTATCCTGCTCAAAGGCAAGGGCTATGACCTGATGGATGAGTATATCTGCCAAGATATCTTGAAGCTGACGCCCGAAGAGGAAGAAAAGACCTCAACGCTTGTCGCCGACACTGCCACGCTGGTCCACAAGGCTCTGATGCGCGAGGGCTTTGAGGCTGGCACTCCCGAGGCTTTCAACGCTTATGTGCGCTGCCTCCACCAGCTCTACTACTTTGGCGCCGCCGTCGAGCTCAAGCGCCTCGGCTACCACATGACCCAAATCAGCTAATCCCCCACCCTCCCACCTAAGTAAATTAAATTGCGAAAATTCCGCTGCGGAATTTTCGCAATTTAATTTATTTTTTGTAATTTTGTGGGCATTAAAAGTTGAGGCAGATGAGTAGACTGGAAAATCCATTTGTGGTGCGAGGCTATATGGGCCCTGAATATTTTTGCGACCGTGAGGCGGAGACCCAATCTTTGCTGCAAGCGCTGCGCAGTCGGCGCAACGTGACCCTGATAAGCCCTCGACGCATGGGCAAGTCTGGCCTCATCCATCATGTGTTTGACCATGTGAGGAATAATTCGCCAGAGATATACTGCTTTTATCTCGAAATATTTTCCACCCATTCGCTGGCTGAGTTTATCGAGGTGTTCGCCAACGCAGTGTTCCAGGCGTTTGAGACTAAGGTGGAGAAATTCATGAAAAACATTTACTCCATCCTCAGCCATTGTCGCCCAACCATCACACCCGACGAACTCACCGGTCTTCCCACCCTTTCGCTCGACATCCAGCCTGGGCGCGAAGTCCATACTCTCAACGACATCTTCTCATATCTGATTTCATCGGGTAAGAGAATCTATATCGCCATTGACGAGTTCCAGCAAATCGGAGAGTATCCCGAAAAAGGCGTTGAGGCTCTTTTGCGCCGCTATGTCGAGATGGCCAACAATGTGTCGTTCATCTTCTCGGGGAGCAAGAAGCATCTGATGCAGCAGATGTTCACCATGCCCGAGCGTCCGTTCTATCAGTCTACCCAGACCCTGTCGCTCACCACTATCGACCAGGATGAATACCGCAAGTTCGCACAGAGGCATTTTGCGGCCGCTGGGCAATCCCTTACTGATGAAGCCTTTGATTACATCTACGATACCGTGATGGGCCACACATGGTATGTGCAGTACTGGCTCAGCAAGGCTTTTGATGACGGAGCTGACACCATAGATTTGCCACAGGCCAAACTGGAATTAGCCACCATATTGGGTGAGGAGGATGACAATTTCTACAACTATACCGTGATGCTGACGGCAGCGCAGAAGAGCCTGCTCATCGCATTGGCCAAAGAGCGAGTGGTCAACTCTCCTTATGCGGTGGAGTTTATAAAGAAATACAACCTCCCCTCGCCAAGCACCATCCGCAGCACTCTCCAGACCCTGATAAACAAGGAATACGTCATCGAAAACCGAGGCGATTTCACCGTCTACAACCGCTTCTTCATGCTCTGGCTCTCCCACCGCCATTAACCCCCTCCATAATCCTACCCAATGGACCAATCAAGTACCCAGGCAGAGAAGAATGGCTGCATCGGGCTGGAAATGGGCATGCTCGTTGTATTTTACGTAATCCAGTTGGTTGGTCAGTAATTTCATAATGGAGGGAAACGGGGCTAAACAGATTGGGTTCCTTTGAGGTCACAATTTGTGACCTCAAAGCCAGTTCGTCACTTGAGGTTCCATTTTTGGCACCTCAAGATTTCCAAATCTTCTTAGGTAAGTTGGAACATGAAATCCTCGGGGAAAAGCTCGATGTTACGCTTTACCACTTGATTGAGAACTTTAGTTTCCATACCATACAGCATAGCCAAGTCTCGATCCAGCATGACCTGCACCCCCCCCTTACAGAGATAATGCGACTTTCTATATCGAACTGAGTAACATTGCGTGGGTCGTGCTTTACGACCAGTTCTTGGGCTTCTATGGCTGTATGTTCTAAGGCTAAGAATTAAAAAATATCACTTACCTTTGGAGTCAAAGGATTGAAAAAGAAGAACTGGTCGCAAATTGCGACCAGTTCCCCATTGTTAATGGCTATTTAACTGCTTCATCTTGGCTTGGGATTTTGTATAGTTCCCGTGGGCCAGTACAAATCGAGCTGTTTTTTTACCACTTATCTTTCCTATGGGTTTGGATTATTGGGATTTTGTTATTAATTTTGTGGTGAAATACTTAAGGAAACAAAATTATGGGCCGATTCATAAACATAGGGAACTCGCGTTTCAGGAGGGCGGTGGCTGACATTTATGTCGACAAGACACCTCTTATCGCTGCGGTAAACAAAACATTGTTCACCGAGGGCAATATGAGCTGCGTCACGCGCTGTAGGCGTTTTGGCAAATCTATGGCAGCCACAATGCTGCGAGCATACTATGACAAATCTTGCGATTCTCGGGATTTATTCAGAGGGTTGAAGATTGAGCAAGACCCGAATTTTGAGAAGCATCTCAACAAATACCCAGTAATTTACATCGACATGACCAACATAATCACTAAATATGGTCATACTTCTGACATTGTGGAATTGCTGAAACGCGACCTATTGGATGATTTGATGGCTACCTATCCAGAGGTGGAACTTGGTCCTCACGATGACGTGATGGATTTCATGATGAGCGTGGCAGAATACACTGGTGAGCCATTCTTTATGATCATCGATGAATGGGACGCAATCTGCCGAGAGTTTATGGACAGCAAAGTCGTCATTGACAGATACATCGACTTGCTGCGTCGCTTTTTCAAGGGAAGCGATGCCGACTCAACCTTCATAGGCGCCTATATCACTGGTATTCTCCCCATCAAGAAGTACAATACCCAGTCGGCCCTCAATAATTTCTGGGAATACTCAATGACCGCCCCTGGCGGGTGGGAGAAGCATTTCGGGTTTACGGCGCAGGAGGTGAAGGCCCTATGCGAAAAGTACGACATAGATTTTGATGAGATGGAGAAATGGTACGATGGGTACCGAATTGGCAACGAGCCATCTATGTTCAATCCCAACTCAGTGATGCAGGCTATCAAGAAAAGAGAGTTTGCGAATTATTGGAATTCTACCGGCGCTTTTGAAAATGTGGTGGAATATATCCAGATGAACTTTGACGGCCTCAAGGAGGACGTAGTGAAAATGCTCGCCGGAGGCAGATGCAAAGTCAACTATACCAGTTTCAACAACGACCTCAAGAGCATTGACAGCCGCGATAACGTGCTGACCGTGCTCATTCACCTCGGCTATTTGTCGTACGATACCACCGAGGGTGAATGCTACATCCCCAACAAGGAAGTCAGAGAAGAGCTGAGAAACGCTGTAGAGAAAACCAATTGGAAAGAGACTATAGACGCATTGCAAGCATCAGAAAGCCTATTGAAATCTGTCTATGATGGAGAGGAAGAAACTGTAGCAGCAGGTGTCGAGTTAGTCCATCAAAGATGTGTGAGCATAATAAATTATAATAAGGAAGAGGCTCTGTCTCACGTCGTGTCATTGGCTTTCTATACGGCTCAAAATGATTATGATATTTACCGAGAACTCCCTGCTGGCAAAGGATTTGCAGATTTGGTCTTTATTCCACGCCCCAATGTTGCCAGACCGGCTCTATTAGTCGAATTGAAATGGGACAAAGACGTTCAAACCGCTATCAATCAGATAAGAGAGCGGAACTATCCTGATGTCCTAAGGAGTCATGTCAATAATACGATTATTGTAGGAATCAACTACGATCCCGATAGTAAACAGCATACATGCAAAATCGAGCATGCTTAGGGCTATACCTATTCCACAAACTTATCCACCAAAGGCCGAACAATCACCGTCTGGAAATAGATAACCATAATAGGAATGACAAAGAAAAGAATATCAAGTGCCGCTCTAACTCCTCTTATGCCAACGCACCCTGGAGAAATCCTCAAGGATGAGATTGAATTTCGTGGAATCTCTCAACGTAAACTATCTGAAGACATGGGTATAAGTTATACAGTGTTGAATGAGATTCTTAACGGTCATCGCCCCTTAACCGAGAAGACTGCGCTAATGTTTGAAGCAGCCCTTGGGGTAGATGCAGAACCCCTATTGCGCCTACAATCCAAATACAATTTGCAGACTATACGTAAAGATAGTTCATTTATGACCCAAATAGCCAAAATACGACGTGTCGCTTCCGTATCGTAACTGTCGGTCACCAACTTCTGAATCTCCCTAATAAGAAAGTCCACCCCTCTATCTCAGGCGTAGTATCATATTGAAGTTAAATTGAATTGCGAAAATTCCGCTGCGGAATTTTCGCAATTCAATTTTTGGTTAGGAGGATACCAATTATCCTTATAGGCCTTTGGGCAGAGGATGGGTTATTTACGGACGGTGATGGGGATTTCTTGGCGCTGGAGGCGGGATCGTGGGATTGGGTCTTGGAGAGCCATTTGAGGAAGTCCTCGCTCTTGATGCGGCCGTCTTGGGCTATGCCGCGGGTGGGGCGGTAGAACTCGTTGGGCGAGAAGAGGACGTAGAAGACGTAGTTCTCCACGTCGCGGGCCCCGTCGAAGTAAACCTGGCGCACGTAGGGTAGGTCCGAGGCATCGGCATCGTCCTTGCTGAAGAAGACGTAGCGGCGATTGGCCTTGACCGGGGCTGAGGGATTCTCCTGCATCGGGTATGGGAACAGCAGGTACACGTAACCGTCGTCCTCCTGCGCGTAGACCGCTGCGTAACCGCCGACCGAAGTAACCAGGGAGATGTAGAAATCGTCGTCGGCGCGGAAGTCCGAGGCCTCGAACTTGTCGTCGGTGCCGTTGCGCAGAACGCGGGCCGTGAAGTCGGCCTGGGCGCTGGTGATCTCCCTCACCTTGCCCGTGATCCTTTTTCTTATGTCAATTTCCCACCCGTCCCGGGCTCCTGCATGCATGAAGCCGGCAATTGGGCGAGGCGTGGACCAGAGGAGCTCTCTCCCCAATCCACACGGCAAATTTATTAATAATTCTCAAATCCACAAAATTTTTCCTCCAAAAATCACCTAAATCGAGTGATTTAGCCCAGGAGGGTGACGCCGAGGCCGGGGGCGGAGGGGAGGGTGACCTTGCCGTCGACGATTTTGAGGCCATCGAAGCGGTCGTTGGAGATGAGGAGGTTGCCATCAAGGTCGGCGAAGTCGGCCAGAGGAGCCAACTGGGCAGCGGCAGTGACGGCGCACGAGGTCTCGGTCATGCAGCCGAGCATCACCTTCAAGCCCAGGGCGCGAGCCAGCACGGCCATCTGGTAGGCCTCGTGGAGGCCAGTGCTCTTCATCAGCTTGATGTTGATGCCATCATAAGCCTCGCTCATGCGCTTGACATCGGGCAGGCGCTGCAGCGCCTCGTCGGCAATCAGCGGCAGCGGACTGCGCTCGCGCACCCACGCCGTCTCGTCGTGCATCTCCTTGGGCATCGGCTGCTCGACAAACAGACAATTCTTGTCGGCCAACCACTCGCACATCTCCAGAGCCTGCTCCTTGCTGTTCCAGCCCTGATTGGCGTCAACGCAGATAGGCACATCAGTCATCGAGCGGATGATCTCGACCGTCTCCTTGTCGTTGTCAAGACCCATCTTGACCTTGAGCACACGATACGGCGAGGCCTCCTCGACCTTTTGGCGCACTACATCCTCAGTGTCGATGCCGATAGTGAACGAGGTGTTGGGGCATTTATCAGGATTCAGGCCCCAAATCTTGTGCCAGGGCTGTCCCATGATTTTGCCCACCAGGTCGTGCAGCGCCAAGTCGACCGATGCCTTGGCAGCACGGTTGTCGGGAGCCACGCTGTCCATATAAGCATGGATGTCCTCGATGGCAAACGGGTCGGTAAACTGACCCAGGTCGAGAGAATTGAGGAATTTAGTTACCGACTCAACGCTTTCGCCCAGATATGGAGGCATCGATGCCTCGCCATAGCCGACCAAGCCGTCATAGTCGATGCGCACCTGCACATCGGGGGTGGTGGTGCGCTGATATTTAGCAAGATTGAATGCATGTCTAAGTTGCAACTCATAAGGCTCAAAGCTGAGGTTGAGCCGGCCGCTGGGAGCCACTCGTTTGGTTGACTCGCCGCAAGCCGAAAAGCTGATTGGCAGCACTGCCGCTGATAACCCCAAGCCAGCGGCCTGTAGAAAAGACCTTCTGTTCATAATTGTAATAGTCCCAATTGTATTTTGTTTACAGACTACAAAATTAGTGATTTTACGTGAGGTGAAGAAATATATTTATATGTTTTATAACATAAAGCGAGGCCAGTGCCTCACGGGCGATAAAGCGCCCAAGCGCCCCGAAATAGAGATCTGAGTGAACCAAAGGGGGCGTGTAAGTGTTTAAATATCAAAGGAACAAAGAATGGACCCATCTTTGAAAAACACACACCCACAATCATCTGTCCCAGATGCTGTGGTGGGGCGGTAGAAACCGCATGGCGCAGGGGTGCCAAATGCGTATGAGATCGACGCATCCTATCAGCAGAGCAACCGACAGTAAGGATATCAAGGCCGCCGAGCCTCATAGAGCACGGCGGCCTTGTTGTTTGTTGTCTGTGTGTTGAGGGTCAGGATTCGCTATCCTCGTTTCCTCGGTTCTTGGCTTTGTTTTTGATTTTGGCCGCTGTCGACGAGTCAGTATCTTTCTCCTCCTTGAGGTCGAGCTCATTGTTCTGCTCATCAATCACTCGATATTGCAGCATGGCCAGTGCCTGGTCAGGCACGATGCGGAACGAGCGTCCCAGCTGTCGGCGCCATTGCCGGTAGAGGGATGAGAACATCCCCTTCTTGATATAGGCATCCACATAAGGATGCACATACATGATGACATTCTTCAGCTTCAGCTCCTCGGCCACATATTTCAGCTTCTCAAACAATGTGTCGGTAAAGAGAAGCGACGGTTGCACCTCGCCCTTGCCAAAGCACGACGGGCAGGTCTCGGATGTGGTGATGTCAAGGGCCGGACGCACTCGCTGGCGAGTAATCTGCATCAGGCCGAATTTGCTCAGAGGCAGGATGTTGTGGCGTGCTCGGTCGTTGGCCATTACCTCGCGCATGTGCTCAAACAGTGTCTGGCGGTGCTCCGGCTTGTTCATATCGATAAAGTCGATCACGATGATGCCGCCCATATCGCGCAGGCGCAGCTGGCGGGCTATCTCGTCGGCAGCGCGCAGGTTTACCTCGAGCGCGTTGCTCTCCTGGTCGGGAGCCGCCTTTGAGCGGTTGCCCGAGTTGACATCGATTACATGCAGAGCCTCGGTGTGCTCGATAATCAGGTAGGCACCCGATTTGAACGATACCGTCTTGCCAAACGACGACTTGATCTGTTTGGTCACCGAGAAATGGTCGAATATCGGAATCTCACTCTTGTAGAGCTTCACGATTTCCTTGCGCTCGGGGGCGATGAGCGACACATAATTCTCGATTTGGGCGTGAACCTCCGGGTCGTTGACATGGATATTCTCAAACGACGGGCTGAACACATCCCTGAGCATGCCCACAATGCGGCTCTCCTCTTCAAAAATGAGAGCTGGGGCTGTGGCCGTGCGGGCCTTTTCGATCGTTTCTTCCCAGAACGATCTGAGAGTGAGCATTTCGCTGTTGAGCTCGGCGGCTCCTTTGCCTTCGGCCGAGGTACGCACGATCACGCCGAAATTCTTAGGCTTGATCGAAGCAATAAGCTGGCGCAGCCTCACCTTCTCCTCAGTGCTTTTGATTTTTTGCGATATCGAAATCTTGTCGGCAAAAGGGATAAGCACCATATATCTCCCGGTAAACGACAATTCGGTAGTAAGCCTGGGCCCTTTTGACGATATGGGCTCCTTTACGATCTGCACCAGCAGCTGCTGGCCAGGCTGTAGCACATTGGTTATGGATCCGTGTTTGTCGATGTCGGGCAGAATCTTCATCTTCGACACCGGCACTAATGGTTCGTGATTGTCTTTGTCGAGGAGTTGGCTGACAAATTTGGCATAGGTGGCGAAATGCGAGCCAAGATCCAAACAATGGAGGAAAGCGTCCTTTTCGTAACCTACGTTTACGAAGGCGGCATTGAGTCCCGGCATCAGCTTTTTGACCTTGGCCAGGTAGATGTCGCCGACGGCGTAGGCGATGTTGCGGGCCTCTTTTTGCAGAGAGACCAAGCGATTGTCCTCAAGGAGGGCTATGGAGACCTCTTTGGGCTGTACGTCTACGATAAGTTCGCTTTTCATCAAATAGTTGGGTGGGTGATAGGGGTCGATACAAAAGCAAAGAGCAAACTATAGAGGGCAGCAAATGCGAATCAGTCCCTCAAGTCGTAGTTTGCTCTATGTTTTGGGTTGGTGGGTGAATTAGGCAATGAGCCTAAGATGCCGAATCGTAGCAGAAGAGGGTTTACTTCTTCTTATGGCGATTCTTTCTCAGGCGTTTTTTGCGCTTGTGAGTGGCCATCTTGTGGCCTTTTCTTTTCTTTCCGCTTGGCATTTTACGCTAAATTAGGGGTTAAACTATTTTGTTGTGTTGTGTTAGGTTTACGACAGAGGCGAGTGGATGTCGGCACAGAGATTATTTTACTTCCTGCATGAAAGCCTTAGAGGGCTTGAATGCGGGAATTTTATGCTCCGGGGTAATGATGGTAGTATTCTTGGAGATGTTGCGGGCAGTCTTCTCCGAGCGGGTCTTCACGATGAAGCTTCCGAATCCGCGCAGATAGACATTCTCGCCGTTGGCGAGAGATTCCTTGACAGTTTCCATGAACTTCTCGATGGTGTCGAGCACGTGGGCGCGCTCAATGCCAGTGGAGCGTGCAATCTCGTTTACGATGTCGGCTTTAGTCATGTCGTGGTTAATATTGAAGTGTTGTATAAATACGATAGATTGATACCAAATTTTTTCGTGGTGCAAATATCGTAATTATTTTTGAAACAACACACTTATTGTGACCAAAAACTGACTAATTTTAAGCTATTTTGCTGAATTTTCTTCGTCAGAGGGCATTTCTGAGGGGTCGTCAAGGTTATCTGTGGTCTCAGAGGGGTGTTTGGGGGATTGTGTCGATGATGGCAACTGAGCGTCGTGGGCCGGGGTCTGAGCCGAGGCCGACTCGGCCTTGCGAGCGGCGCGGCGCACCATGCCGAGGGCCGAACCCTCGATTATGCACCCCACACCGAGCACTGCCAGGGCGATGCCAGTGACCAGCATGATCAGATGCTCCTCAGCGTCCTTTTGCAAGAAGATAAACACCGAGCCGCCGGCCAACAACAGCGGGAAAACAAACATCCAGCCGGGCAGCGAATGGGGACGCGTGCCGACTGCCAAGAGGAAGAACTCCCACAGGGCGCAGACAGCCACTAACAGGCCGAAAATAAACGGCACCAATGGCGAGAAAGTCGACTCGAAAACCAGCATGCAGATGCCGAGCACGATGGCTGCGGCGTTGGCGATTTGGGCGAATGCGCGGCCCATGCCATGGTCGCCCTTGGTGCTCTGGCCGTATATTATAAGGTTGACCAGGCCGACAGCCATAAACAGGATGCCGCCAGTGATGACAATGCCGGTCGAGGTGATCTGCTTGTGGCAGATGATGAGCACTGCGCCGACAGCGGCGATCAGGATGCCCAGGGTTGATAAGGTCTTGCCTTTCATATTTGAGTGTTAAAATGTGAAACGTTTTTTAGTTAAAAGCTATCGGGCGCTGAGGCCTCGGCCTCGGCGTCACCGCCCGTGATTAACCACATAAATAACGGATAAAAAGCCGAAAATGGCTTGCCACGCACCATAAAAAGGGGGATTATTTGAAAAAAACTTAAATTTGAGGTTAAAAATAGGTAGTTAATTTGGGGATATGGCAAAAAATGTCTACCTTTGTACGCTTTTTTCCAACACGCGGAAATAATAAACAATAATCATTATAACAACCAATGGCAACATTAGAGAAAATTAGAAGCAAATCGGTGTTTCTGTTCGTCATTATCATCGTGGCGCTTCTTGCATTCATCTTGGGCGACTTCCTCACCTCAGGACGCTCCTATTTCGGCTCAGGCACTACCATGTACACTGGAGGCAAAGGCTCAGTCGACTACACAGACTACCAGAACGCTACCAGCAACCTGCAGAGCCAAGGTCAAGACGGAGCTGAGCTTGAGCAAGCCTTGCTCCAGCAATTACTGATGCAACAGCTCATGGAAGAGCAATACAACGAGCTCGGCATCACCGTCACAGACAAAGAGATTTCACGTATCATGAACGAGCAAATGCCCATCTCGCAGCAGCTGGGCACCGCCGCTCAACAGCTGGGCCTCCCGGTTATAGACCGCCCCACTGTGCTCGACGCTATCAACAACCCCTCGCGCTACGGCATCACCGCCGAGCAGCAGCAATACCTCAAGGCTGTGTGGATGGCCGAAGAGAAGGAGCTCGAGCAGTCAATCAAAAACCAAATCTTTCTGGGCCTCGTCAGCAGCCTCTTCACTGCCAACGAGCTTGACGCCAAGAGCCTCTATAACGACAACATGGAGCGTCGCCCCCTCAGCTACGTGAGCACCCCTATCGGCATCGTCCCCGACGACCAGATCGAGGTGACCTCGGCTGACCTGCGCGCTAAGTGGGAGGAGCTGAAGCCTAACTTCAACACCTCGGTCTACGTGCCTCAGAATGATCCCGCTCAGATGATGAATCCTCGCGGTGCCGCTACCCGCCCCGCAGCTGTCAACGAGCCGGTGCGCGCCATCGACTACATCGTGGTCAACATAGCTCCCTCAACTGCCGACTACGCTGCCGCTGAGGCAGAGGTCAACGAAGCCGTGGCTGCCCTCAACACCCAGCCCGCTCTGCAGGGTCTGCTCGGCCGCAAGAAATTTATCTCTAACACCAACAATGTGTCATTGGCTAACATCAAGAAGGATGCCACCCTGCGCCAGCTCCAGGATTCTGACCTGGTGGTTGACCATGTCAAGGCTCTCCGCTTCGACCGCGCCAACAACACCTATAATATTGTAAAGGTGCTGGGTCGCACTCAGGAGGTTGACTCGATCAACTTCTCAGCCTACGCTGCCATCTCGCAGATGGAGGCCGACTCGCTGATGTCGCAGCTCGCCTCTGGCACCACCATCGCCGAGCTCGTAGCTATCAACCCCGGTCGCGGCGCCGACAATGCTTGGGCATCTCTGGTTGGAGCTCAGCCCCAGATCAAGGAGCGCATGCTGGCCGAGGCCACTGGCAAGCCCTTTGTCTATGCCGACTCGCTCCAGGGCGTGTACACCATCTATCAGATCAACGAGCGCAAGGCTCCCGTTGACTATGCCGAACTCGCACTGGTGAGCTACACCGTTGACCCCTCGCCCCAAACCGTAAGCGACCTCAAGACCAAGCTCAATGGCTTCCTCGCTACCAATATGAAGGGCGACGCTTTCTCGGCCAACGCTGACTCGCTCTATCGTCTGCAGCACGGCTTCGTATCAGCATCGTCAGCCCACATCGGCAACGTAGCTGACACCCGCAAGGCTGTGAAGTGGGCCATGGAGGCCAAGCCCGGCCAAGTATCAAAGGTATTTGAGACTCCCAAGGAATATGTGGTAGTAGCTGTCAAGGAGGTATTCAACGATGGCTACATCCCCTACAACTCACCCCAAATCCAGGACTACCTGACCGCCGAGGTCAAGAAGGACAAAAAGGCTGCCAAGCTCAAAGAGCAATATGCTGGCAAGGCAAGCGATCTGGCCGGATATGCCAAGCTGATGAATGCTGAGGTTCGCACCGACAGCAACGCCGTGTTCACCTCGCAGCGCATCGCTGGCCGCATGGGCGAAAACTACGCTCTGCAAGGCTACATGGGCGCCGCTGAGCCCGGCCAAGTGGTTGGTCCTATCAAGAACGGCAACGAACTGGTAGTGTTCAGCGTGGCTCCCTCGACCGTGCAGGGTCGTCCCTACGACTATGCTACCGATGGCCGCCAGTTCACCAACACCTTCGGTCTCAACTTCGACTTCTCGGGCCGCAAGGCAGTGGATCCGGTGATGTTCAACTTCCTGCTCGATGGCAAGAAGGTTAAGAACCAGAGCCTCAAATTCGTGCAAAGCGACGAAAACTAACCCTCTGATGTGTAATCTGACCTAAAAACCCAGATTCACACAGATTTACCCAGATATCAGAATCCCCAAACCCGCCCCCGGTGGATTTGGGGATTTCTCATAACCCTCTATCCCCATTTTTCATTTTTCATTTTTCACTTTTCATTTTTCATGTCTTTTTTCCACTCCGTAGAATTTTACATCATATTGGCTGTCATAGCTGCCGCCATCGTGGCGTTCAGCGCTCGGCCATCGGCCCGAGGGCCAGTCGAGGAATACCTCGTGGCTGGCGACCTGAGCGATTCGCCTATCGATACGCCCAAGATTGAGGTCTACTGCCCCGACAACGGCGGCATCGAGCTGTGGCGCTACGGCGTAGACGGCCTCACCGACACCGGCGCATTGAGCCTGGCAATCACCAAAAAAGGGTAACGACCTGATGATCGAGGAGCGTCTCACGCCAGGGCGCGGCGTGCTGATGCCAGCCCAGCAAGCATATTTTCGCGTCAAGCACATGCCTCCGGGCCGCTACCACGTGAGATACAACAGCCAAAAGACGGGCCTATTCGCTGCTTTCCCACTGCATATCACCCCTGGACTGCGTGCGAGCCGGGAGCTGGGCAGATAACCTATAAGTATTTTTTTGGCAAATGGAAAGTTTTCATTTGTAAATTACGGTAAATAACCGTAAATTTGCAGTGAGTTTTAATAAAGTACGTTTCCAATAATCTCTGAATGGACAAACTGCAACTATATATCACTACCAGCCAGGCTGAGCTTCAGACACGCGTAGAGATCAATCCAGACCCCTACGTGCAGAGCTGGGTGTGCGACTTGCGCGAAGCTGTAAGCCAAGTCGATTATCCGATAGCTGGCCTCTCAATCTTCTACTTGGTCAAATACATCGACACCGGCATGTTTGTGGTGGTGCTGCGCACCATACCCAAGTCGCCCGGCAGCCACCTCGCCGCTTGGATCTACATCCCCTACTCGCTGCGCATTCCCGACAAGGATGTGCTCAACTTTGTGCAATTTATCACCCACAAGGTCGAGGCCAGCGAGGTCAGCGCCAAAGACATCGCTGAGATGCGCGAGGTATTCTCGCACGACTATGAAGAGGAGGTGCTATATCCCGTATTTGCGCCATCCGAGGGCATAGCTTATGCTTATCGCTACTATGGCCCGCGCACGGGCGCCTCGCTTGCCGACCTGCTCGGCCCGTATCGCTATCAGCCTTGCTATCTGACATTTGCCGGTGTCTTGCTCATCGACCAAGACATCACCACCAATGTGGCTGGCACCAATCTCACCTCGGCTCCGCTCGAGGATATGGCGGTGCTGCTTCCGCCTCACAAGACCGAGGTCGACGGTTATCGTCCTACCATCTATGGGCAGAAGTTTGACCTACCCTACTTCGTGCCGATGTCGCGCAACATCGACATCGTATGGGTAAAGGACAACGCTGCCGACATCAAGCAAGCCATATATGTGGCCCAGGGCGAGATGCGCGCTCCCAACCTCAACCCCTCGCGCCCGGCTCCCATACCAGTGCGCGAACCCAAGCCCGCGCCCAAGCCCGAACCTGGAGCCAAGAATGAACCATTCAGCGCCTCTGATTCCGCTGATACTAATAGCGAAAGCGAATCAGCCCCACGCGTTGAGGGTACGCAAGAGCGCCAGCCCAGCCAAGAACGCCAAATCGGCCAGGAGCGCAAAAAGACTTATCATTTCCAGATTCCGGCCAAGTCGGCCGCCATCGGCACAGTGATCGAGTTTGAGATTACCACCAATGCCGATCTGGCAGACAGTCCTATCGATGGGTACGAGGCCACAAGCGATATCCAAGAGGGCGCTGGCCGCAGCAACCACCTATTTTATAAGGCATCGAGCAGCCTCAAGCAGCAATGGCTGGAGCGTTCGCTCTTCGCTCTCGGCGGAGCAGTGATCGGCGCGCTCATCATGCTGGCTTGCCTTGGCACTGGCGGCTCAAAGAGCAACGACAAGCCCGCAGTGGCTGCCGCTGAGACAGTGGTTGAAGTGCCTGTTGCCGTGCCAGCTGACACTGCTACTCAGGCCCAGACACAGGACGCAGCGCAGGGCGCTACCCAAGCCAATCAGGCACCGATTGACCCAGCTGACCGTTCGCTTGAGGCCGCAGTTAGATACCTCGACACCAATCAGATTTGGGAGAAGGCCGAAATGGAATCCTACCCCGACCTGCAAGGACTATACAACGACATGAACCAGATCGACCGCCACAAGCTGGTTGAGACTTGGGCTCCGAGGCTTAAGGACTCGCGCACATTTACCAATGTGGCGCGCCACGCTCGCCTGTCATATAAGAAGAAGGCAAGGAAGACCCCCTTCAATACCCCCGAGGAAACCTCGATCCGCATCCAAGCCTATCTCAACAACATCGACCCCTAAGCAATTGTGAATCCACAATTATCTCTCCTCTAACTCATAACTTATAACTCACAACTCATAACTAACATACCATGTTCAACGCAAAGATTATCAGAAACGCGGCATTGATGCTTGCCGCTCTGCTGGCCAGCGCTTGCACCAAGACTCAGGAACAGTCGCAAATGTCGACCAACGTCAGCGACCGCCACGTGGTGGTGACTGCCGTCACTGACAACATAATCCGTGTGGAGAGCGCCGCCGAGGGCCAACAGGCACTGCCCTCGCGCGCCACTGTGCTCGACGGCCTGGCTCAAGGCGCCAAGGTAAAAGTGTCGAAAAGCAGCGACGTGCTCTCTACCCCTTCGGGCCTCACGGCTACCCTCAACAAGGCCGATGGCAATACCTCGATCAACGGTGGCGTCAACAAAATCGTCAACTCGACCAACGAGCCTATCATATTGCCTGACGGGCGCCAGTGCATCACGCTCAAGACAACATCGCGCGGCGCATATTACGGAGCCGGCGAACGCGGACACAGCATCAATCTGCGCGGCGACACGCTGGTGATGTACAATCGACAGAATTACGGTTACACCCAGGGCGACCCGCGCATCTCGCAGATGAACATTACGATGCCTCTGTTCATATCGTCTGACGGCTTTGCCATCCTCTTTGACGACTACGCAGCAGCCGAAATGATTCTGGGCGAGGACGATACTATCAAATATATCACCGAGAATCCCAATCCGATCACCTATTATTATATCAACGGCGCTGAGACCATCGCTGATGTGACACGCGAACTCACCAGCCTCACTGGTCGCCAGCCCCTGCCGCCGCTGTGGAGCCTTGGCTATATCACATCTAAATACGGTTATCACAATGAGAAAGAGACCGTCGGAGCCATAGATTCGCTCAAAAAGCGCGGTTATCCCGTCGATGGCATCGTGCTTGACCTGTATTGGTACGGCAAGGAGCAAGACATGGGTCGCCTGGCTTGGGAGCCCAAGCAATGGCCTAACCCCGAGAAGATGCTTGCCAACCTCAAGGATCAGAACGTAAACCTCATAGCCATCTCCCAGCCCTACGTGCTGCGCAATGGCAAAGCTATCGATAATTACAACGAGCTGGCACCCAAGGGCATGTTTATGGCCGACACCACTGGCCAAGGGCCGCAAGAAGTGACCATCTGGGTGGGCGAAGGAGGTATGTTCGACGTTTCCAACCCCGACACTCGCGCTTGGATGCGCCAACGCTACAAAGAGCTCACCGATGGCGGAATCACCGGATGGTGGGGCGACCTGGGCGAACCCGAAGTGCATCCCAATGGCTTGCACCACAATGGCTTGACTTCGCGCCAATACCATAACCAGTATGGCAACGACTGGAGCGAAATCATCTCTGAGCTATTCGCTGAGGAATATCCCGACACCCGACTTGTGACAATGATGCGCGGTGGTACCACCGGTCTGCAGCGCTATTCAGTGTTCCCCTGGTCGACCGACGTGTCGCGCTCGTGGGGCGGACTGCAACCCCAGGTGACCATCATGCTCAACTCGGGTCTGAGCGGCCTGGGCTACATGGGCCACGATGTGGGCGGTTTTGCTGTCGACAAGGAGCACCCCGAGGATGCCGAGCTGTATGTGCGCTGGCTGCAACTGGGTACCTTCTCGCCCATGCTGCGCACCCACGCCCAATACAAGGCCGAACCTTACCACTATCCCAAGTACGCCTCAATCATCCTGCCGCTGATCAAGGAGCGCTATCGCTGGTTGCCATACAACTACACCTTGGCTTATGAGAATGCTCAATACGGCTATCCGCTGGTGCGTCCGCTCAACTTCACCGAGGCTGGCAGCCACGCTTACGATGCCATCAATGATGAGTACCTGTGGGGCTCGGAGGTGCTGATTGCACCGGTGTTGACCCAGGGCGCAACCGAGCGCGAGGTAACTTTCCCGCAAGGCACTTGGGTTGACTTCAAGGCTCCCTTCACTCAGTATCAAGGCGGTTCGACCGTCACCTATCCAGCTCCGCTCGAGGTGCTGCCTATGTTTGCCAAGGCTGGCGCGTTTATCCCAATGGCTGACAATGCCATGACCTCGACTGCTGATTACGATCCGGCCAATCTGACGGTGCAATTCTTCCCGGTCGAGGGCGTAAGCTCAGAATTTACCCTCTATGATGACAACCGCCTTGACCCCAAGGCTCTTGAGAAGGGCGAATACCGCCTGATCCATTTCAAGGGCGAATATCAGGATGGCACCATCACGGTAAGCATATCCACCGAAGGGACCTATCCTGGCGCAGCCGACGAACTCAACTTCCTATTGGTATTCAATGGGGTAAAGCCTGAGGTACAAAGCATAGGCCTAAATGCAGGCGATGGCACGCAGACCACCTACAATGGCCAAGCCGCCATGGGTGTCAAATTCAATCCCTCGCAATCCCCCATTGTGACCGTGCAACCTTGATTTGCTACACAGAGGCGACCCTACGGGCCGCGCTGCTGGCGCGATTGATTTGCTCCACAGAGACGACCCTACGGGCCGCGCTGCTGGCGCGATTGATTTGCCACACAGAGACGACCCTACGGGCCGCGCTGGGAGAATTACTTATTACTTTTTACTTATTACTTAGATTACAGTGTTTTCAGGAATAGTAGAAGAAGCCGCTCAGGTGGTCGAGGCTCGACACTCTGATGGCAACTTGGTGCTGAGAGTGAAATGCTCCTTCGCCAACGAATTGAAGATTGACCAGTCGGTGTCGCACAACGGCGTATGCCTGACTGTAGTGGAGATAGCCCCCGACGGCACCTACGCCGTAGTGGCCATCCAAGAGACCCTCGACCGCACTAACCTCGGCGACCTCAAGCCCGGGCCACTGGTCAACCTTGAGCGCTCGATGCTGATGAATGGGCGCCTCGACGGCCACATCGTGCAGGGCCATGTCGATTGCACCGCTATTTGCACCGCTGTCGAGGATGTCGAGGGCAGCAAGTACTACAAATTTGAGTATGACATCCCAGACGAGATGGCAGCCAAGGGGTATGTGACCGTAGAGAAAGGTTCGATCACGGTCAACGGCGTGAGCCTCACGGTGTGCGACAGCGAACCGCGCTCGTTCCGCGTGGCCATCATACCCTACACCTTTGAGCATACCAATTTCTGCCAAATCGAGGTGGGCACACGCGTCAACCTCGAGTTTGACATCATCGGCAAATACATCGCTCGCCTCTTCCCTGAGCGCGAATTGTAAGCGAAGGGCCTTTCTCAAACCGAGCCTGACGGCTCTGAAACCTCAAAACCGCAAGGACATAAAACCGCAAGGACATAGACACATAAGGACATAAAGCCAGAATAAAGATGGTCTTATGTCCTTATGTTTTATAAGTTCTTATGTTTTATAAGTTCTTATGTTTCTTATGTCCTTATGGTTTTATGGTTGCGGTTTTTATGGTTGCGGTTTTATGTCCTTGTGGCTTTATGGTAAAATGAGCTTTCAAGCTCATTATAAATTTTTTTATATTACTAATCTATTTTTATTTTGATAAATTTGGAAAATTTTATTGAGAATTAAGATAATTTGATTATCTTTGCCGATGAAACTGCCGCCTTGTGCCAAGAGTGGCTTTTTGCGGCTCAGGGAGAGATAAGAAAGGGAGCGACACACCGGTTCCCCATCCCTCAGCTCATCTCGCGACCCTTGTCCTTGTTAACTGCTAATATTACTCCCCTCTCAGGGAACCAGAGGCTTAAACCAATCTCTCGATATGAGAAAAAGCATCATCTTCGCCCTCGTGGCTATGTTGATCGGCATCGTAGGATGCCAGTCAATCTGCGCTCAGTCGCTGACTTATGAGCAAGAAAAAGAAATCAAAGAGCAAGCCAAGAAAGACGCCAAAAAAAGAGGCAAAGCGCTTGACGAAAGAGAAATGGGTATATTCAGGCTCTGGCTCGCTTGAGACTGCCCTCTACAATTACTATGTGAAGACCGCCGAAGGCCAACCCCTCGCTGCTTCGCCCCAGACCGTCACCGACGCCTACAGCGTGGCTCGTGGCGAATCTCTGGCCCGCTCAGCCGCCGAGACTGACTTCGCTCGCGAAATCCGCGTTGCCATCGCCGGCCAAATCAGCACTCACCAGGGCGAAAGCGCTGACATCGAGATCGCCGACATCGAGAAGAAACTCGCTGCCGAACTCAAAGGCGACATCATCAAGTGCTTCACTCTGTACAAGCAGGTAGGTTCGAAAAATTACACCGTGCGCTCATACTTCACTCGCCCCAACCTGGAGAGTGCCTCCGGCAGTGCTCGCATCTCAAAGTCGGTTGAAGAGGAAATCGAACTCGCCAAGAAAATCGGCGGCCAAGCCACTGGCCAATAATCCCCTATTCTCGCCGACGCTATGCGTAGAATCTTACTCATGACTATAGCAATAGCCCTCGGGCTATTGCTTGGCCATGCGCAATCACAATCTCAGGCCGAGCGCATCGACCGAATCAAAAACGACACCTCCAACCGTTACTATTGGGGTGAAGGCAGAGGAGCCACTGACCGCGAAGCCATGGCCACAGCCCTCGAGGATCTGAGCCGACAGATTAGCGCCAAAGTCGATTTCATCGAGACTGAGACTGGCTCATCAACCAATACAGCCGAGGAGGTGCGCCTCATACAGGAGCGCACCATCACGTCGTGTCTCAATATCCAAGGCTACCAAAAAATAACCTACGAATCTTCGGCTGACCAAGCGGCTCCATATCGCGCGTTTCTCTACTACGAGCGCAGCAAATTTCAGGAGGCTCGCCAGGCCGAACTCAAACGTCTGCGCCAGCGTGTGCTCGACCTCATCGACGAGGCAGCCGATCAGGAAGAGAAAATGAACATTGCAGATGCCCTGCGTCTCTACAACTGGGCTCTCAATCTGGCCAACTACTATGGCATAGCCGACAAAGACCCCATCACCGAGAATCGCAACATCGACCTGTGGTGCACTGACAAAATCAAGCAAATCCTCACCAATATCGATGTCGAGCTTGACCAGGAGGTTGACTACAACGACAGCATGTACGACAAATATGCCATCAACTCTCATGTGACTTATTACGGATTTCCGGTTACCGCCCTCGACATCAAATATGACGATGGCGAGAGCAACAAGGATCTGCGTGTACGCAATGGCGAGGGCACGCTGCTGTTTCCCGACCTCAGCGGCATGAATGCCATCTCGATGCACATCAAATACCACTATTCGGGCGACAACGAACTCACCCAGGAGATGAAGATTGTCTACGACAACCCGACAGTGAGATTTGACGAGTATTCTCTGCGCAAGATTCCCTTCCAGACAAACGGCAACAAGCTGGTAGCCAAGACAAATGGCAAGACCCAGCAAGTGACCAAGGTAGCCAAGGAATCGACCAGCGCTGTGACATCTTATGCCAAGGGCCTGGCCGAAGAGGTTGACCATCGCTATCTGACTGGCGACCAAGCTACGCCTTATGTCACTGTGGCACAGACATTGGAGAGCGCCTTGCGCGCTGGAGACCTCACCTCGGTTTCGCCATGGCTGTCGACCCAAGCCCAGAAGCAGCTCACCGACCTGTTCAAGACTGGCAAAGTGTCGGTGGTGAAGAAAGGCGAATACTCGGTAGAGCAAGCCGACCACTATGTGCGTTGCGGCTCTATACCAATCTCAGTCAAGAATGGCGGCAACACTCGCAACGAGAGGCTGGTGCTTCGCTTTGACGACAATCAGAAGGTTGAGAGCATCTCTTTGGCTCTGAGCGCTGATGCCGAGAATGACATCTTTGAGAAGGGTTCTGACTGGGCTCTCGATTCTCGCTACGCCTTGCTCAAATTCATGGAGGACTATCAGACGGCTTTTGCGCTGCGCGATGCCGACTATCTGGATGCAATCTTCAATGGCAATGCCGTGATTATCACTGGTGTGCTGAAAAGCACCCAGAATGATTACTTCATCGATGGTGGCCGTATCCTCAGCAACGCGGATGATAATGTGATATATCGCCAATATTCAAAAGACGCATACATCCAGCATCTGCGCGACCTATTCTCAAACCCCTACAACAAATACCTCTATCTGGTGTTTGACGATGCTCGCATCGACAAGGCACCGGCTCCGAGCTCGATGCGCGAAGTATTCTGGATTGAGCTTAAGCAACATTACAACTCATCAATCTATTCCGATACGGGCTATCTGACCTTGCAAATCGGCATGCGCAGCGAGGGCTCACAGATATATGTGCGCACCTGGACACCCCACGAACTCGACCTGCGCGACATGAAGCAACGTTACCCGATAAACTAATCCCTACAACTTACTACTGTATGAATAAATTCCTTACTCTTATATTGGCACTATGCGTGAGCCTAAGCGCTCTGGCTGACCTCAAAGTCAAAGATGGCAAAATCGAAAAGATAGCCAGCGGCGGCTCAGAGGTCGAGGGCACGGGCCTGGGCTCAAAGAATATGACCTCGGCAGCCCTCGAATGGCCGACCAAGGACCCAAACAACCACGAGGTCGAGAAGCGCGGCACCGTGGTCAACCCCGTAGTGCTGGTGCGTATCAACTTTGAGGGCATTCCTGACGAGGAGATTGACAAGATCAAGATTGTGCCTGACGATGGCAACAACTGGGCCGGCTCGAATTTCTATACCGACAATGGTCGCCGCCGCTACTATCTGTTCATGTCGTCGCAAGTCAACCGCATCGATGTCAATAGCTCGAAATATGGCACTGGCCGCATCTTGGTCAACAATATCGAGATGGACCATCACGACATCTGGGAGGTCACCATTATCACCGACCAGAAGCAAAACATCACAATCCGGCCCAAGCTCGACCCGGGCGTAGAGTGCCGCATCGTGCTGGATGGCAAGACAGCTGAGAGCCAGCCGTCGAGCAATGCTCGATTTGAGGCCACATTTGGCAAGCATACCATCACCAACAACATCAACGCCGAATACGCCGAAATCACTGTTGACGAGAATCACAACGTGTTTGAGCCCGACTGGCGCCATTTCCGCGACGTGACCATCAAGAGCAAGGACAAGGGCTGCCGCATCATCATCGACGATGAGGAGCTGCAAGCTACCACTCCGGCTACCATCAGCCTCCCCTACGGCACTCACACCGTCAAGGTATTGCGCCATGCCGACGAAACAGACGAGCGCAATATCACTATCAATGCTACAAACCCGATTGAATACACCTTCGACCCAGTGCGTCGCAAGGCATTCACCGTGGCTGTGCGCGAGGGCAACACCCCAGTGGCCGCTACCCTGATTGTCAATGGCCAGTCAGCCGCTAAGTACACCATCGATGGCGTAGAGGGCGACCAAGAGGTGTGTTCGTTCAATCGCCCTATTGGCGAAACTCTCGAATTCCAAGCCACCAACTATTCGTCAAAGAAGTCAAAGACTGTCAAGGTCACCGACAATATGTCGACCGACATCGTAATTGCCCTCAAGAAACGCTCTTACCACACGATGGTATGGCCGTGGCAGCGCGACTTTGATGCCGCACCAATGGGCGTGTCGGTGGGTTATGTGCGCAAGCAGCTCGTGACCTCGGGCGAGGGCGAGAAGCTGAAAGAGAATGGCGTATGGCCTGACGACGATGGTTCATGGCTCAATGGTATCCAGGCCGGTATCCACTTCCAGCCAGCCTTGTCTTGGGGACTCGGCCTCTACACTGGTATCTTCTATGAGTTCTACTACTCAACCAGTGACGAGTATGATGATTACAACAAATTCCAAGAGCACAACATATATGTGCCTGCCCATCTTATGTATCGTCTGCGCCTCGCCGAACGCGCCTCAATAGCCGTGCACGGCGGTCTGGGCTTCAACTATGCAGTGTACGGAGCCTATACCGATAGTGACGACTTTTATGAGGATTATACGGACTTCTATGGCGAGGACGGATGGCCCAAACGCTTCAATATGGCGGCCGAAATCAGCGTATCACTGCGTATCCATGCAGTAGCCTTTACTTTCACCTGGGCAAAAGGCATCACTGATCACAAATCATACAGCTCTTATGGCGACTACAAGACAGTGCAAAACAAGATGGCGTTTGGCCTGTCTTACGTATTCAGCGCTGGCAACTAATAAAACCCTATTAGCCTATGAAACTGTTCAATGCAATAAGCCTGACCTTAGCTCTGGCCCTGCCCGCATCCTTCATCGGGATGCGGGCCGAGGCCCAAAGCAACAAGGAATCCTACGAGGATTTCCTGAAGCGAGCTTTCGAGGAATATCAATCGTTCCGCGACAAGGCCAACAAGGAGTATGCCGATTTCTTGGAGAATCCCTGGCAGGAGTTCCAAGAGAAAGAAGCTCCTATCAAGCAGAAGGATCCTACGCCGCCCGAACTAGTACCGTATGACGAGACTGAGCCCGAACCCGAACCGCAGGAAACTCCCATCGAGGAGGTCATTACCCCTCCCACCCCGCAACCACAACCCAAGCCGGTTGAGCCAATCCCGGAGAATCCCTTGGTTGAGACTTACCTGACTTTCGAGATCTGGGGCACGCAGATGAAGGTGCGCTGGTCCGATGACCTGCGCTATACCCTCAAGGGCACTGACGAGAGCAAGGTGGCCAACGGCTGGCGCACGCTTAGCGATTCCAAGTACAACAACACGATTGCTGACCTGCTAAAGCTGCGCGACCAGTACAAGCTCGACGACTGGGCCTATCTGACTGTGCTGAAGACATTCTCAGACAAGGCTCTCGGTGCCGACACCAACGAGAGCATGCTGCTCACAGCGTTTGCCTACTGCTCGTCGGGCTACCAAATGCGTCTGGGCAATAATGGTAATAAGCTGTATCTGCTTTACGCTTCCAATCACCAGCTGTTTGCGCCGGCATATTACTACACCATCAACGGCGTGAAGTATTATCCGTTCTCAAAGGATCAGGTCAAGAGCATGAACATCTCAGAAAGCCGCTACCCGGGCGAGAAGCCGATGTCGCTGCAACTGACCGCTATACCGAATATTACCCCCAAGGCCAGTTCGCCACGTAAACTGACCGCTAAGCGCTATCCTGAGATGGACTTCACCCTCTCGACCGATGAAAATGTGGTGAGCTATTTTGACAACTATCCCACCTCTATGCTCGACGGCAACCAAATGACCCGTTGGGTCATGTATGCCAACACTCCGCTGTCGTCGACCTCAAAAAGTGTATTGTATCCGGCCCTCAAGGAGAAACTCTCGGGCATGTCGCAATATGATGCTGTGTCGCGCATCCTCAATTGGGTACAGACCGCCTTTGTCTACGAGTTTGACGACAAGGTATGGGGTGGCGACCGCGCATTCTTTGGCGAGGAGACGCTGCATTATCCCTACTGCGACTGCGAGGACCGCGCTATCCTCTTCTCGCGCTTGGTCAAGGATATTGTTGGCCTTGATGCCGTATTGGTATTCTATCCCGGCCACTTGGCTTCGGCTGTAGCCTTCACTGAGACTGTCAATGGCGACTGCATCGTGATGAATGGGCGCCGCTTCACCATCTGCGACCCCACCTACGTCAACGCCCCCGTCGGCCGCACCATGCCCTCCATGGACAACTCCTCCGCCAAAGTCATCCTCATCAACTGAGACCCAGACCTTATATGCAAAGATATAGTTATCTGACCCTTCTGGCTCTCGCTGCCCTATGCACTGCATGCGGCAGCGATGAGCCTTCGAATAAAAATGCCCACCCACTTACTCCCCCACTTGCTCTATGGGGAATAGAGACACCCGTGTCGGCATTCAAATATGAATATGATGATGAGGTCGGGAGTGAAGATTTGTTCTATTTCAGATATAACAGCGACAATCAACTGATTGGAATCCAACGAGGAAAAGAAACTCTCGACATCAATTGGGACCCCATGTCGATTCAAAATGACAATACACGCACACATACCAATTTTGTCTTCAATAATGATGGCACCTTGGCCTCATGTAAAATCAACAACTATAATACCTATGTCTTTAACTATGATCTATATAGCCGATTGATTGGGTTGAGTTATGGAAACGTACAGACCGAGATAACATGGGATGACGACAATTGCATTGAGACCATAAAGGAGTATTACCAGGGCTCATTAAGCACGGCTACCACCTTTTATTATACTGATAATAAATTCCGCAACAATGATGGCATCTATTTGGCCGAACTCTCGGTTGAATATATCATAGCGAATCAGAGTCCTTATTTTTGGTACTCCGGAATGCTTGGTCGCCCATCGGCTTATCTGCCTGACGCTTATGAAATTCTGGAATATTCTAAAGGGGACCTAATCTCACAGGAATTGGGGTACTATAGTTATCTGCTCCGTGAGAACGGCCATTATTATAAGGTATATAAAACTGGTGAAATGCGGATGAGAGACAATGACGGCACTCTGTGGCAATTCTATAGTGGTATCATATATTACTATCAGTATAAAGGATTACATACTACCCTGCTGAGCTTCTAATCCCTAAACCCTATACAGAAAGCGAAGCACCCTGATGTGGTGCCTCGCTTTCTGTATCTTAGATTTAATACCGGGTTATTCGATAGCAGTTGTTTCATCAATCTTTTTTGCTTGTTCCAGTTCGTCTTCAACTGCTTTGGAAATGAGATGGCTGTTGGCTGGGCTATCCAAATTGGGCGAAGTAAAGTATACGCACACAGTGTAATTTCTTGGGCGTTCCTCCTTGATTTCTTTTTCTTGCTCATCGGTCAACGACTGAGCGCAGATCGACTGGCATCCTACAACGTCAATCCACATAGCCACGAGGGCGAAGATATTTGGGGAAAACGGGGCTCATGCGCAAAAGTCCGTGGCTGAGGCTTAGCCAAAGATCACGGCGCAGCG
>JAJBUH010000103.1 GCA_020860445.1 Bacteroidales bacterium
AAAGAGACATCCTCAAATTTATTGATTTTTATCCACAATAAGAAACTCTATCAGAAAAATATTTATTTTTATTCCTGAGGGAGTTTTTGAAGTGAGAGAAGAAGTTTTTTCAACCCTATGCTGCATTTTGGCATAAGCCCCAGTGTAACTTTGCTCCGTAATCTAAAATCGAATCGTTATGGTCAAACTGAAGTCAAGCGGCATGGCCGATAAATTTAAGGATAGGATCCAGGAGGCTAAAGCTCCTGGACAGCTTCGGTCGCTTCTTCACGAGATTGAGCAGGAAGTAAAATCAATTGTAGGTAAAGAACCCCTCAGATACTACTCTTGCCTTACAGACCTTAGCCCGCTTGAGGATATAAATGAACTGCTGAGATGCAGAAAAAACGTGCTGGAGAGAATGTTTACATACTCTCCGGCTGAAGTCGAGGCGATAGAGCGCACCAATGCGCAGTTGACCGCCTTGAGAAAAAAGATGTTTCGACGCACTGCGAATCTCTATCGCTCTGCCCTTAAGGATGCCAGCGACAAAGATTTTGATCAAGACTATATGGCCGAAGGCAAATTGTGGGTTGAAGTGGATTTCTGTCCTGATGATGGCGATTATGGCACAGTGATTTATTGGGACAATGATGACTATTATAGATCAGACTTTGCCTATATGCTCACGGTGATTCGCTATAATCAAGAAGAGAAGCCGTGTACTCTTGGAGAAATAGACAGTTGCCACGTCAACCATCTCTCCACTAATTTTCCCGAAATGTCAGATACGGAACTTGGATGCGATTTCTACAATTTGGACGACGGGTCTAATTGGGCAGAAAGTGTTTGGCACCAGAGCTTGAAGCATATTAGATTCGGCCATGCCTTTTATGCCATCTATGATTATCTGCCTTTTTCGCTGGCAGACATAATTCGCATCAAAATATTCACGGTTGATGTAACCCTGACTTGCCAACATTGGACTGGCCATTAATCATAATAGGCGAGCATCGCCCTGATGATGTCGCGCAGCTTTGCTCTCAGCCATTCGGGCTCCAACACCTCTATCTGCTCGCGCTGCATCAGAAGAGCCTGCTCAAAATCATAAGTGCCAGCCTTGAGATAATATTCAAATCTTACCTCGCCATTCTTTCCGTTTGGCAGTTCTCTCTGAGATTCATGCAGAGGCAGGGAGCGAAGATATTGGGGCCCGTTGCCATGGGCTAGAATGACTACTCTCTCAGCCTCTTTTTCAGAGGGAATTATGCCATAGAGGTCTCGGAAATATTCTTTGATATCAAATGTAGGGTCAATGGAAAAGACTTTTTCTGTTTCTTTTATTCCAGTAATTCGATCAAGCGCGAGAATAGTATATAGGTCTTTGCCATATTTTTCGGATAGATAGGGATTTCGCCCGAGCAAATACCATCGGCGCTGACTAATTTTTAGAACATATGGTTCTATCTCGTAGGCAGTTGGGTGGTCTTTAAAGAATGACTGATATTCCACACTGATCACTTGGCTCCGACGCATAGCGGCCATAATTTCAGGCACCCATCGACAAGATGGCACCTCCTCAAAGATTATCCGCTGCTCTAAATTTTTATCAGCTTGCACTTGATTGAGCAGAGAATAGGAAGACACCAACCAAGAGCGCAGGCTGTCGCCCTCCAACAAGGAAGGGTTTTCGATATAATATCTATTGGTCCTTCGGTCGCACGCAATGTCAACTCCAAAAATATCTGCTATGGCCTGGCGATGATTATGGAGAGTGCGCAAGGCCAAACCTTTGGCGTCGCCATTCAATGGGCACGATTTGAACCTTTCGCTTATTTGAGCGTAAGTGAGCCCTTCAGGATGGTTGCGTACAAGGTCGAGCAGCCATACGTAGCGACCAAACAGATTGGAGTTGACATTGCCCATGGTTTACTTCAAAGCATCTGGATGCGCAGCGAGAAGCTTGCGTACGCGCGTGAGTAGTTCTTTATAGATTGTCTGTCTCGATTTTCTTCTGGTGCTTGGGTGTTGAGAAGACAAAACAATCATGCCTGATGCAGCATCATAATGAATCTCTGGTTGAGAGAAGGTCCATCCATATTCCACACCGAAATATTTTTCCATCATGAAATCATGAGTATGACGACCCATACATACCACAACAGTGGGCTTTAGTATAGAAATTTCTTCTTTTAAGAGGTCATTATACTTTTGAATATATCGTTTTATTTCATTTATGTTGGCTTTGCTGCCATTGGGTACTTTCTTGCACTCGATGAAGGCGCAAGGAATTCTGTGGAAAATGTCTTCCAAATTCTGCTTGGGTATTCCTTCAAAATTAATTGAGCGAGTATGCGTCTCATGGTATAGGCCATAGAGTAGAGCTCCTATCCTTTGGAAAAATTGCGTATTGGGGATTAGTTGTTCCTTAGGATTTGCCTTATGTTTTGTGACTCCGATCTCAAACCACTCTCTTATATCCTCAGCGTAGCGTTTTTCGGCTTCTACATGTTGGTACTGCTCGTAGAGCAAGAATACTATGTGGCGCTCAGAGGTCTTCCAAATCTCTTCCATTTCCGCATCTGATTTGCCGGGAAGGCGCATAATACCGTCTCTGGTAAACAATGGCTTTCCATCACTGGAGGTTGGTTCTCCATTGTCAACAAATGCTTTTTCCCACCTAGTGAAAAGATCCTCCAGCTGAGCCATAATGGGCTTTTCTGTCTGAGAGGTAACGGTTTTTTGAGATATACAATCCATTTTACATCAAATGGTATAGTGGGTTTGCCTCTTTTCAGGTTTTATTTTTAGCCATAGCGGGCCTATCCCAAATCTTCCTAAGAATAGGCTACGGCGATTTTTATAGATGGTTTACCATCAGATTTTTGCGGACTTGCGCCCCAAAGAATGTCGGCATCGTTTAGATGAGCGGTCAATTGGGTCAGGATATTTACTTGACCTACCGAGAGTGGCTGCTCATTGCTGTAGCAAAAGAGGAAGATATATTTCTTCCCTTTGAAGAAATCCAAGTTAGGATCCAATTCCTTGGTTTGTTCATCCAGCTTATGGATAAACTGCTCTGAAGAGCCATTTTCGAAATCCGATACAGTAAGAAGCAATAGGTTTTTTGCATTCTGCAGAGCCTCTGTGACATCGCATGGCTCTATCTTAATGACATCCGATGGCAGGAATCCAAACCAAGAAATGACTTCCTCACTTGTGTCGGTCGATATAGGATTTATAAAACGATTATTCATGTCATTTTCGCGTTTATAGAATTCGTACCACAAATTTACTCTCTGCCTTATGCATATTATATCATAAGGTGGGATAACGTGTCTCCATTGATTAAAATCACTAATTTTGTGGTCGTTTGGCAAAGTTAGTGATTTTTATCAATAATAGGAAATGACATTAAGAAAATCTCAAAAATTTTATGTACTTTTGCCTTGGAAACTAATAAATCCAAGATAATGCCAGAATTGTTTAGATACTGTGGATTCGTCTTCTTTTTCTTCAGCCGTGAACATGAGCCTATTCATATTCATGTAGAAGGTAATGGAGGAAAAGTAATATTTGATATCGAAGACGGAATAATCAAAGAACGAGATAAAGTGAACCTTAAGACAAATGATTTGAAGAGAATTCGTAAATTTGTTGAGGCCAACAAAGAAATCATCATCGATGAATGGAATCTTAGGTTTGGCGGAAAGGAGGAAACTGACAATGAAGATAATTAGAATATGGTTTGATGGAGAGATGCTGTGGGGAGAAGGAGCAGATGGACACCTCTACGCACAGTCGCTGTTGTGGTATCCGAGCCTTATGAAGGCTACGGAGACTGAACGAAGCGATTACGAGTGCGGATTTGATGGATTCCATTGGAGGAAACTGGATGAAGACGTTAGCTTCGAAAGT
The DNA here is from genome assembly GCA_020860445.1 of Bacteroidales bacterium. GTDB lineage: Bacteria > Bacteroidota > Bacteroidia > Bacteroidales > Muribaculaceae > CAG-873. The sequence goes on from JAJBUH010000103.1 coordinate 3,898, forward strand.
TTTCTATATGCCGATGCGCAGCCCACCTCACTTCAACGCTATTTCCTCGAAAACAGAGACGTTGACCTGCGACCAATTGCCACCAAGGCCGGGATAACCATAGGTGAACTCAAAAGAATCATCAATGGTAATTCCACACCATCGCCAGCAGTGGAACAGAAAATCAATAGCGCAATTCATAACGCTTGAATACTTATGTGGAGACAAATTGAAATACAGCTTGAGCCGCGTAGGCGCGGCTTCCATCTGGTGACCCGCGAGGTGGTGAGCCAGCTCGGAGAGCTGCCCCGTGTGGGGCTGCTCAACCTTTTCATACAGCACACCTCGGCTTCGTTGACGATCAACGAAAACGCCGACCCCGACGTGCGCCGCGACATGGAGAGCATCTTCAACCATCTTGTACCGGAGCGCCAGCCCTATTATCAGCATACCCTCGAGGGCGACGACGACATGCCGGCCCACGCCAAGGCAAGCCTCCTCGGCCCGAGCCTCACCATCCCCATCTCCCATGGGCGCCTCGCCCTCGGCACCTGGCAAGGCATCTACCTATGCGAGCACCGCGACTACGGCGGCGCCCGCCGCCTCATCGCCACCATCTGCGGCGAATAAAAAAGCTCCAGACTATATTAAGGAGTTAGGGCAATGCTTGGAATTGACGAGCCTGCCAGGATTACCTAATACTGGCAGGCTAAAGGATAGACACCGTCTATCCGATATACAAATTGCTTTGTACCCATACCGGGAGAAATTGATTATGAACACTGAAAACGAAATAATCCTTTATCAACCCGACTCCACCGTAAAACTTGAGGTGAGAGTTGAGGATGAATCCGTGTGGCTCACCCAGGCACAAATGGTTGATCTTTTCCAGACAACTAAACAGAACATAAGCCTCCACACCAATAATATATTCAAAGAAGGTGAATTGGATGCCGATTCAGTTGTCAAGGAATCCTTGACTACTGCCGCAGACGGGAAAAGATACCGAACCAAATACTACAACCTCGACGTTATCATCTCGGTTGGCTATCGCGTGAAATCCCTCCGAGGAACACAATTCCGCCAATGGGCTAACAAGGTGCTAAAAGAATATTTGATGCGCGGTTACGCAGTCAACAATGCCATGAGCCAACGCTTCGAAAGGCTGGAATACCGCGTAGCCAAGACGGAAGAAAAGATAGATTTCCTCGTGCGCACCTCGTTGCCACCGACAGAGGGCGTTTTCTTCGATGGGCAGATATTCGATGCCTATACGCTGATGTGCGAGTTCGTGAGGAACGCGAAGCACAGAATTGTTGTAATAGACAATTACGTGGACGATTCCGTGCTGAAGCAGCTCGACAAACGGAGCGAAGGCATTTCAGCCACGATTTACACACATTCTGTCAGTCAGACTTTGCGCCACGATTTGGAACGGCACAATGCTCAATACGCACCGATAGCCATAAAAACCTACCGCAAAGCACACGACCGCTTTCTGATTATAGACGATATGGTTTTGCATATTGGAGCTTCGCTGAAAGACCTCGGCAAAAAGCTGTTCGCTTTCTCGAAAATGGAGGCCATCGCAGCCGATGATTTGATAGCCCATTTGGATAATGGATAAACCCATAAAACGTACATAGGTAAATTTTGCAGTGTCGACAATAATCATCGTACCCTCATTTTCAATATGTGGGAGTTTTCAGCGACTTGCCGCATATCGTGCGGACCTTATAGTCTACCTATGGAATCTGTCCGTCGTCATATCGAAGAAAGGAAAGAAACACATAAAAATGATTACTTCGTTAGATAAAACACACATAAAAACACCCAATCTTACATTCTGGGTGTAAAATCGGGTGTAATTTTTGTGAAAGGTTGACTTCAACCCTTATTGCGGAGAGAGAGGGATTCGAACCCCCGGAGGTGTTACCCTCAACGGTTTTCAAGACCGCCGCAATCGACCACTCTGCCATC
>JAJBUH010000031.1:0-2010 GCA_020860445.1 Bacteroidales bacterium
GAGTTAAATATCTTAAATATCAACAACTTACATTAATTCAGCAAACACTATTTAACTTTAAAGTGAACCCATACTTACCGTGGCAATGATAAAGTTTTTGAGGGTGGGAGCGACTTTTTGGCGTGTGAGGTGTTATATTAGTATAAAAACAAAAAGAACGTTTAAAACACACAACTATGGAATCAAATGACGACAAAATCCTGGGCATGCGATACACCGTCTACAATGGTATATGGTTGGTATTGTTTATCGCGGTGTGCGTGCTGTTGCTTTGCAACGTGCTCACCTATGCCCTGTGTATCATTTTCTTTGGCGCGCTCTTCCTGCTCGCCCTCCTCTCGGTGCTCTGCAGCCGCAAGTCGCCCTACAAAGGCTGGAACAATGCAGCCTGGGCTGCTGCCCTCTGCTCCTTCCTCTGCCTCATCCTGGCAATCTTCTGCCGCACATGATGAGATGAACCCCATACCGGGCCTCCCGGCCCCGTCACCATTGAGGCCCCCAAGGACAATCCCTGAGGGCCTCATTGATTATTTCTCCTTGCACATATCACTCTAACATTAAAATTCACATTGCGAATTTACAACTTTTATTCCACACCACCAAATCCTTCCATCTGGAAGATTCTTTACCCCAATCTTTTGACTTTGATACCAAGATTAGGGGCAATGTATTGCTCCACAAAATGATGGAAATAGGAGATGGTGTCTCCATTCTGGCTAGTCCATTGGTTGGTAACATACACAGAAAGACCATCTTTTAATTTCCCTACCTCAGTGTTACGTAGAGTCGTCTTACCGTCTTTTTTAATAGTGAATTTCGGTTGCCGAGAAAGGAAAGTACCAGAACACCCCATTGATTCCTTTGGGAATCGCATATTCAACTCCTCAAAAGAAATATTCGGATGAACGTCAAGATAAAGTTTGATTATTTTAGCCACATATTCTCCCATATTATAGATATGGGATTGGCCATCCCTTTTTATCTCAAATTTAGCCGGGGGCAATTTGGCTTTCTTTTTTGTAGGGGCAGGATTGTTAGGAAAGACTATCGGAATGTCAACCTGAGTTTCCTGAATAGTGGGATTTGCCTCTACCAATTCAACTTTGTTCTCCCCCTTGCGTTCAATTGTAATTTCTTTGAGAATTGCTGATATAGCCTCTCTATCCAGGCCTTTCTTTGATAGGTAGGGAGTAAGTAGATTTTTTACTTGCGCCACACCTTCATTAGAGGTCAAATATACAATCTCCTTCTCTATTATCTTCTCTCGATGTTGGTGGGCTATAAGTTCTAGGCAGAAACGTTCGATATCCTGTGCTGAATATGAGGACTTCTCCAACAGGCCACAAAGTTCTGACCCAGTTTTAGAATCGGGATGGAATTTTAAGGTTGTTACCCATTGTGGCAATCCATCATTACTGGGATTGTCATAGTATAGGCTTATTTCCCTCCCCCACAAAATCCCAACCTTGACTTTATGTTTCAACAAGCGCATGTATGAAAACAGTTGAGGGGTATCATTATCACCGATTGAACGACTAGGCGTTTCAACTCAATTGCCACTGCTTCCTGGCCATTATGATAGAGCACTATATCGGCTTTCTTTATCTCATGACCAACCTGTACGGGCACTTGGCGTTGGAAATCCCCTCGAGACTCCAACCAACCCAAAATGCGTAGAGTTTCTATGGCCTTGTTCTCGTAGTCCTTCTCCAGCATGCTCGATTTGAGAGTGGGTTGGAGTATATGACATATTTCTCTCCAAGTGTCTTGTTTATCTAACATTTCTACTTTTGTTTTTTTAGGAGCTTTTTGCCTTTGGCTGTGGTTACGTATTTCTGTTTGGAGCTTCTAGGAATAATTTCCGTAGAAACTAGAAGGCCACGCTCTATTAACGGTTTGATTTTTCTATTAAAGGAATTAGTTTGATTTTTTATCCTTATCTTTTCAAAGATTTCTTTTCTAGATTTTGGGAGAAGACAAAAATCTAACACAATTTTTACTATTTCCCAG
>JAJBUH010000031.1:2110-5853 GCA_020860445.1 Bacteroidales bacterium
TCAGTAACTAAGTCGGCCTCGTGAGTAACTAAGTCAGTAACTAAGTCGGCCTCGTGAGTAACTAAGTCAGTAACTAAGTCGGCCTCGTCAGTAACTAAGTCGGTAACTAAGTCGCCGCCGTTTTGGGCTAATTTAGTGATGGCTTTAGGATGGCATGGGATATCCATCAGAAAATAGCTTCTGGTATCATCAGTTTCAATTGTGGCAGCGGCATTTCCATTCCTTTTCAATTCCTCCTGAATTGTAGGGATGCCAGAACTGCGAGCTTCAGCCAATCCCAGCTCTTTAAGAAAATCCCCTAATCTACGGTTGCGATATCTACGTGCGCGTAGCACTTTAGCTTCTTGTAGGCTGCGAGATGTAATAGAACGGTCTGGTCCCCCAATATTGAAAAAGGTAACGCGATGTGGTTCAATCGAGATTTCTACAGGCTCATACTCTTGGTAGTTTCTGTGGTAAATGCAGTTTACAACGGCTTCTTCTAAAGCCTGATATGGATAATTGAAATATCGATCCGACTCGGCTCTATCCTTTGGTTTGGATATATGCTCAATGACAAGATGGGTTTTCAGGTAATCCAAAACCTTCATACATAGAATATGTACTGGTCCTTTGAAAATTACTTCTTTGAAATTACTGGGGTCAGCTTCTCTCCCACCAGGGTACGTAACAACGTCAATCTGAGTGTAAGGAAAGAATTTCTCGGGTTCATCACAGAACATCATAGCGGCCACATTCTTTAGATAGCGCATCTCTGTGGGACCAGTGTAGAGATTCATGCTGTCAAGAATTTCTTCGAGGTTTGTTGTGGTTATGGCGTAGGCCAACGAACTACCCACTCGTCGCAAGAAATCTTGTACAAGCAATGGGTTTATATCTTTCAAGGTAAGGGATGAATTTCCTCTTTCATCAAAAGGCACGCGATTAGCCATATCTCTCAACTCATCGAGAGTGTCTCCATTGGCCTCAACTGTAGTTGAGCCGTTGCGAATATACCATTTTGGGAAAGAATGGCGAGAGGTGACATTTTCTGGCACACAATAAGGGCGGCTGTTACCGGATGGTGCCCAAAGTACAAGCACATTCCTGTCATCAACCTGTTCTACTGAAATACGAACTAAATAATGAGGTTCTATCTTATTTATATACTCATGAATTTCCTTTTGGATTTTATCAAGGTGATTATCTGGAATACCGAGAACTGGCCGTTTAGCTACGCCGTGCTCTTCCTCAACTCCAATCAATACATATCCACCACCAATATTATGAAAGTCGTTAGCGAAGGCTGCTATGGTACGAAATATTTTGTCAGGATTCCAACCTTTTTTGAACTCTATCCGGTCAGATTCCACTCTGCGCTTACGCAGCAGGTCTTCAATATTTATTGGGAGCGCCATAATCCTTTATTCTTTGAGTTGCAAAATTAACATAAAATATTGATATCTCAAAATCTTAATGAGAAAATTTGTCTAAGAGAGTGTCTGAGGGTCTAAGAGAGTGTCTGAGGGTCTAAGTGAGGGTCTAAGTGAGTGACTGAGTGAGTGACTGAGTGAATGTCTAAGTGAGTGTGACGAAGTGACTGAGTATGACTAAGTTTGTGCCTAAGTGAGTGTCTAAGTGTGACTAAGTGAGTGTCTAAGTGTGACTAAGTGAGTGTCTAAGTGAGTTGTGGCAACTAGATCACCTTGGGGCTTGATGATAAAAAACATTAAAATGGGTCTGGGTAAAGGGAAAAATGAGTAACTTTGCGGTATCGAAAAATTTTTCATCATGAAAGGTCAAATTTTCTTCATAGAAATGTTAAAAATGGTGTGATATGGTTACATGATGAAATTAAATTGTTATATTTGCAAGAAGATTTACAAATTTAACCCCTCAACTGTATGCCACAAGTAGCTACAACCATCAGAATGGACAGTGAAATCAAGAGGCAGTTTGACGAACTGTGCTCAGAACTGGGCATGAGCCTCAACACAGCTGTTAATATTTTTGCGAAGAAAGCGCTTAGGATTAGAGGCCTTCCATTTTCAGTAGATTTGGATTCAACTCCAGGAATTTCTCCCTACAGAAAAGCTTTGGATGATTTGTGCGCTGAGGCTGCCAAACTCCCGGAAATGACTCCAGAGGAGATAGATAAACTAATCTCAGATTACAGAGCCTCGAAGTCATGAGTGTGCCTATCTACGCAGTAATTGACACTAATGTTATAGTGGCTGCATTACTGACCAAGAATCCCTTCTCTCCTACACGCCAAATCTTGTATAAGATTGACGAAAATGTACTGATTCCAGTACTGAATCATGAGATATTTCAAGAATATCAAGAAGTATTGACGCGTACTAAACTCAAATTGCCACCAAATTTGGTGACAGTATATTTACAGCAAATTGCTACTAAGGGGCTGCACATGAAGGCTACCCCTTATGGAGGTACTTTGCCTGATCCTAAAGATCGAGTGTTTTATGAAGTCTCATTGACTGGGGATTCCTATCTTGTGACAGGAAACCAGAAGCATTTCCCTGTCACCCCTAAGGTAGTAACTCCTGCTCAGATGATTGAGCTTATAAGTCATAGATGAATTGTGCAGACCCTGTCTGCACAATTCATTCCATCATCACAAGGCTATCTTTGACGTTAGTCTATTGACCGTATTTAAGGTCGATGTGGAGGGTGCCAACGTGACTGACCAACAAAATGGGGTCAATGCAGACATGGGGAGTACCCAAGTTAGTGCCCAAGCTTGTGTCCAAGTTTGTGCCCAAGTTACACCCCAAGTTACACCCCAAGTTACACCCCAAGTTAAAAAGTTGATATTCAATATGGAAGGGGATTTTGTTAGTTTGGCAGAGATGTTAAAACTCATCAAGTTCTCCCCAAGTTCACGTAAACATTTTAGGAATACTATATTAAAGCCTGCTATGGGGCAAGGATTGATAGAAATGGAGAAGAAGGAGACTCCTAATAGTCCTAAACAACGCTATCGCCTCACCCAGCTTGGAAAAGAGGTAAAGGCTCAATTACAAAAAGAGAGGGAGAGGGAATAGGCCCATGCTCGCACCATTTTTCAAAGACCAATGAAATAAAATCAAATCGTCTAGACACTGGTTGGACGATTCAATTGTGCAGTCACCGACTGCACAATTGTAAAGCCATCGCCTGGCTACCCCGGAGGGGTAGTTTCAGATAGCATTGATTGGTCCCCCCCTCCCTGCGGCCCGAAGGGTCGCCTCTGTGTAGGGAGGAAAATGTTGAGAAAAATGAAAAATTATTTGGGGAGTTCAACTTTGTTCCCTAAATTTGCACAAAATACCAGTCAAAAGGAAAAAGCAAATGACGCCCCAGGAACTTAAAGAGCTGCTGAAATGTGATGAGGGTTATCGTATCGAACGTACGGTTTCTCTTTCAAATATGGATAAATTCCAAGAGGCTATATGCGCCTTTGCCAACGATCTGCCAGGATCGGGAAAGAAAGGCTGATTACCAGTCAAACATGCCCATCCGCATCTATCAGTACACTGATAGAGTGGAAATAATGAATCCTGGGGGATTGTATGGCAAAGCTCGACCCGAGAATTTCCCGAATGTGAATGACTACCGCAACCCAGTAGTGGCAGAAGCGATGAAACTGTTGCGCTACGTCAACATGTTCAATCATGGGGTGCATAATGTGCAAGCTCTGCTCAAATCCAATGTAAGCGCTCGGTGAATTGACGTTATTGTGGGGACGGATTATTATCCCGAAC
>JAJBUH010000011.1 GCA_020860445.1 Bacteroidales bacterium
AAAAATTTAATTGTTACAAAAATTTTTACTTCAGAATCGCTGAGTAGTTACAAATAAGCATAGATTTGTCCTTCAGACGCGCTCTTAATTTCATAAATAGTTCGGAAATCTTGACTCCCCAATTCCATTAAGATATTCAATGCTTGTATAATCCAGATAGGCATAGCATGGGCTGGAATGCCTTCATTATCCTTATGCATCAGCAAATCAATAAGATTGGGAGGCAACTCTTTGTGATGGAGTTTAAGTATAACATTCACCAACTCTTGAGCCTCATACTCTGTAAATGGAGTCAGTTGTAATACCTTATAGGTTTGTGGCAAAGGCTGTACTCTGATGCCGATGATTTGCGGAGTAGTAGTGCATATATAAGGTACAGTAAGCGGTATGAATTTTAGGGTGTCAACATAGTCTCTATATCGGAAACTATCGAGCGAGTCAATTACCACCACTGGCCGCAAACCCTCTTTGAGAAGATTATTTATACCTGAAATAAATATGGTTTCTGGGGACTTGTCATCTTCTATTCTTTCTCTATTTAATAGCTTATTTATCTGGGTATTGAGATAGAGAAGCATCCATCTGTCGGATGTGGAATTTCTGTCAAGACCTGCAGAAAAGGAGAGTGGAATGAAGCCCTTTTCTTTAAGGGCTTGACACAGTTTGGCATATAATGCACTCTTGCCTGAACCAGAGTCTCCCTCAAGAATCAGACCGTGCAAGCGCAAATCGGGATTAGCCCCCCGATAGAAATCTTCAATAAACTCAGTCAATTCCTTGAGCACTGCTTGGCGCCCATAGAAGGAATCAAGAGAGCGCTCACGCATCAGTACTTCTTCGCGTGCATAAGATTCATAAGAAGTCAACTCAGCTTGCTCATGAGAAAAGGTGTGAAGGATATCGGCATGAATAGCTTGGTAAAGGCTGTCAATTAGATATGAGAGGCTCTCAAACCCTTTTTTCTCTTCATTCCACTTGGGAGTATATTCAATCAGCGTGCATGCATCGGAGTCGGTGCATGCCTTTACTATCCTTTTTTTGAGCCGCTTTTGTTTTCCCTTGGGGTCAGTTGTGAAAATAGAGCGAGTTTCTGGTGGAAGGGTAGCATAAGCATTGTCATCGCGTAAACAGAAGAAGCTATGGGACAACGTCTCCGGGTCTCGAAGGGCCCCCAGCAAAATTTCAAGTTCCGTTACGCTCTTGACTTCGCCCTGCAATAGAGATTTGTCTGAATCTGGCAGATCGCTAAGCAGATTCTGCATCAATTGCATTGGAGGTTCCCAGCCATATCTGGCTCCAATCAATGCTACGAAATAAGGACGAGTCTCAGTAATGGCATCTAAGCATCGACGCAGCACTTTACGCTCGCGTAGACTTTCTTCTATATCTTGAGTATTGATACCCCAGCGCAAGTCTGTTACCATCACTGAGATTCCATATTCCCTCAATGCATCATTAAGCCTTGGCACTACGTATTTTGCGATAGCGTCGCGCTCGGCATGCATATCAATAAATGTACTGCTGATAAAAATATTTATAGTCTTCATCGTACCTTAATATAGAATATCATTCAGGGCCTCTCTATCAATTCCTATGTCAATTTCCCTGGATTGACAAACTGACCCATAACTTCTCTATTTTAATCAATATGGCAAATTTACGACAATTTCTCCAAAACACAAAGTGGGGTCAATGTTTAATCCATTAGCTGAAAGAGTATTTTGAGAATTTTTGTCGAAAAGTTAAAAAAGAGGGCCAAAAGGTAAGTGAGGAATGGAAGGAAAATTCGTATCTTTGCGTCATAGTTGAATTACCTTAAAATCAATACAGTAATAATCTATAAGATGGTACAAAGATTCATTCTCAATGAGACCTCTTACTTCGGACCCGGTGCTCGCCAGGTACTCCCCGAGGTGGTGGCTCGCTTGGGCAAGAAGAAGGCCCTCGTTGTCACAGACTCTGGTCTGATTAAATTTGGAGTGGCAAAGAAAGTCACTGATATTCTTGATGAGGCGGGTATACCCTATGATGTCTTCTCAGATGTGAAGCCCAATCCAACAGTATCGAATGTAAAGGCTGGACTTGAAGCTTTCGCAAAATCTGGCGCTGACCTGCTGATAGCCATAGGTGGAGGTTCAGCAATTGACACCGCAAAGGCCATAGGCATTGTCACCAATAATCCAGAGTTCGCCGACATCGTATCACTCGAGGGGGGTTGCTCCCACCAAGCACAAGAGTGTGCCCATGATAGCTCTGCCCACCACTGCAGGCACTGCTGCCGAGACTACCATCAACTATGTAATCATCGATGAAGAGAAGCAGAAGAAGATGGTATGCGTTGATCCCAACGATATCCCCGCTGTTGCCATCATCGATGCCGAGCTGATGTACTCGCTGCCAAAGAGTCTGACGGCTGCAACTGGCATGGACGCACTCACCCACGCTATCGAAGGGTACATAACTAAGGGTGCCTGGGAGATGTCTGATATGTTTGAGATTGAGGCTATCCGAATGATAAAGAAGCATCTCAAGAATGCTTGCGATCATCCACAAGACCCTGAGGCTCGCAATGGCATGGCTGTGGCCCAATACATCGCAGGCATGGCTTTCTCGAATGTAGGCCTGGGCCTTGTCCATGGCATGGCTCACCCGATGGGCAGCCTCTTTGACGTGCCCCATGGCGTAGCCAATGCTCTGTTATTGCCTACAATCATGGAGTTCAACATGCCGTCATCGATTGAGAAATATGGTAAAATTGCCGAGGCCATGGGTGTTGACACCAAGGGCATGACGTCCGAAGAGGCAGCTCAAGCCGCTGTCGACGCAGTGCGCGACCTCTCGATTTCAGTAGGCATACCTCAGCATCTGAGCGAACTCAACATCACCGAGGCTGACATCCCAGCTCTCTCGCAGCAAGCCATCGCCGATGTTTGCACTCCCGGCAATCCCCGCGATGTCACCATCGACGACATTATCACACTCTACAAAAAAGTCCTTTGATCCCCTTCTACAATACACTCGTCAAGGTAAACACCTTGACGAGTATATACTTTCTGCTCTTAATCAAATCCAATAAAAAACTAAAGACTATCAAATGGCAAAGGTAGGAATAGAGAATTATGTGTGGCTGATAGAGAGGCTGATGCGGAGACCGATGACGTGGGCTGAGCTGAGCGACAGCTATGAGCGGTCAATGCTATATGAGGTTGGTAAGCCGCTGCAGCAACGCACGTTGTATAATTGGCGGCAAAAGATATTTGACCTGTTCAATATCCGCATTGAGATTGAGGGTGACAAATATACAATCGCCGACAAGGTAGAGGCGGAACAGAATCACGCCCTAAAATGGCTGATACAGTCGATGGCCGTCAATGACATGCTGGCCGAGAGCCGCATGCTGCGCAAGAGGGTATTGCTTGAGGATATCCCCTCGGGCGAGGAATGGCTGATGCTCATCCTCCAGGCCATGAAGGAGAACAGAAAGGTAGAATTTGATTACCATCGCTTTGGCGCTGCGGACACGCATATAGTGGCAGAGCCATTTTGCGTCAAGGTCAATAATCGGCGCTGGTATCTGCTATGCCGCATCCCGGGCGCTGAGGCGCACCATGCCGATTATGCCGAATATGACCGATTTGGATGCCTGCGCATATATGCGTTGGATAGGATGTCGAGCCTGCGGGTATTGGATCAAGGGTTTGAATATCCAGAGGATTTTGACCCAGAGGAATTTTTCAGCGAGCATTTCGGTGTGTGCATAGCCTACGGCGTGCCGTTGGAGACAGTGAAGGTGCTAATTGATGGAGCGCAGCGAGAGTATGTTGAGACGTTGCCATTGCATCACAGCCAGCGCAGGGTCGAGGAGGGAGATGGGTATGCGATATACGAGTATAGGTTGCATCCGACGATAGATTTTTTCCGTGCCATTTTGTCTTTGGGAGCCGAGGCAGAAATCCTGGAGCCTGAAAGGCTCAGGGATTTGATGGCCGAGGAGACGGATATAATGGCAGAGATTTATAACGGGGAGGAAGAGGGTTGAGCCTCTCCGAGGCTATAGCCAGGTTGCTGCCTGATGGCTAAATGAAACAACCCCTACGGGGTAGCCATGCGGATACATCGTAGGGGTTGTTATAGGGTAATTAGAGGCTGTTACCAGATGACGACGCGCTCTGATTCGGGACGGTACATCGGGTCGCCGGGCTTGATGTCAAAGGCTACGAAGAAAGGTTCGATGTTGCGCAGCGAAGCATTGACGCGCCACTTGCCAAGCGAGTGGGGATCAATCTTGGTGCGACGCAGGATTTCCTCATCGCGGATGTTGCCAGCCCATACATTGGCATAAGCCAAATAGAAACGTTGGTCGGGCGAGAAGCCATCGATATCTTCGCCCTCAGCGCCGTTGAGCGAATTGTGATATGCAGTGTGCGATACGCGCAGACCACCCTGGTCAGCAATGTTCTCGCCAAGAGTGAAGCGGCCATTGGCGTGAGTGTCGCCAAGCACAATGATTTGGTCAAATTGGTCGGCCAAGCCATTGGCAAGCTGAGTAAATGCCTCAGCATCTTGGGGTGTCCACCAGTCGGCAAGGTTGCCGTCTTTGTCAAACTGACGACCCTGGTCATCAAATCCGTGAGTCATCTCATGACCGATCACTACACCGATAGCGCCATAGTTGGCTGCATCGTCAGCCTCAGGGTCAAAGAACGGGGGCTGGAGAATGCCAGCGGGGAAGCAAATCTCGTTGGTGGTTGGGTTGTAATAAGCATTGACTGTCTGAGGATACATTTGCCAACGCTCTTTGTCGACGGGCTTGCCGTAGTCGGACAGGTTGTAATCCTGGTTGAAGAGGATAGCGGCCTTGATATTCTCCCAGTAGGGAAGTTGCGGGTCGATGTTGAGGGCTGAGTAGTCGCGCCACTTGTCGGGATAACCGATTTTGACGGTGAATGCATTCAGCTTCTCATGAGCGCGCTCCTTGGTGGTGTCGCTCATCCAGGTCAGAGAGTCGATGTGCTGAGCGAGAGCCTCCTGCAGATTGCCTACCAGCTTGAGCATCTTCTCCTTAGATGTCGGGGGGGAAGTATTTCTCAACATAGAGCTGGCCGAGGGCCTCGCCGAGGATGCCATTGGGCACCGACATTGCGCGCTTCCAGCGCGGTTGCTGTTCCTCAACGCCAGAGACAACCTTGTTGAGTTCGAACTCAGCATTTACGAAGTCATCGCTGAGGTATGAAGCAGCTGATGACAGATATCCAGCAGTAGCGTAGTCGCGCAGGGCCTCAATCGGAGTGTCAACGATGGTCTGGTTGACCTCGGCGAGATACGAAGGCTGGCCCACCACGAGGGTGTCAATCTGGTTGATGCCCTGAGCGGCGAAATAATTGCGGATATTGAGGGCCGGCATCTGCTTCTCGATATCGGCGATTGCCGTGGGATTGTACATGGCAGCGGGATTGCGGAGTTCCTCGCGCGACCATGAAGCCTTGGCCAAGCGGGTCTCAATAGCGATGGTATTGTAAGCCAAGCGAGCGGCATCCTCCTCGGAATATCCGGCGAGTTCGGCCAGCTTGATCAGATACTCACGGTATGCCTCAAGCACGCGCTTTTCATCGTCGCCGTCCTTGATATAGTAGTCACGGTCGCCAAGACCCAGACCGCTTTGCATCAGGTACATGGTGTTCATCGAGGCATCGAGCATATCGGCCTCAACGCCAGTGCCGTAGAATGCGCTCAGGCCGGGCATGGTTGCCATAGCGATAGCGAGCGAATCCTTTGAGAGAGCATTGATGGCAGCCAAGTCAGCCTGTAGGGGAGCAGCGCCTTGGTTGTTGAGGGTCACGCTATCCATGCCCATAGCATAGAGGTCAGCGATTTTCTGAGCATTGCTGCCGGGCTCGGCTGTCGAGGCATCGAGACCTGTGATCAGGTCGTGGAGCTGCTTGCGATTGTTTTCGCCCAGCTCATCGAATGTGCCGTAGCGTGAATACTCGGGGGTGAGGGGATGCGCTTGCATCCAACCGCCGCAGGCGTACTGATAGAAATCTTCTTGGGGTGCGGCTGAGGCATCGAGATTGCTCTTGTCGATGCCTTTGGGTGATTTTGAGCAGTTTGTCATCATGAGCGTGCATGCAGTGGCTGTGAGAATGACTGGAAAGATTTTTTTCATTAGCGTTATGTGTTAATTATGGTATCTGTATAATTATTTTTCATTCTTCATTTCTCATTTTTCATTCTTCATTTTTCATTTCTCATTTTTCATTTCTCATTTTGCGCCTCGTCGAGCTGGGTCTGTGCTTCTTCCCATTCCTCCATTGCAGCGTCAAGGTCTTTGGTGATTTGAGCATGTTGACGGAATAGGTCATCAGATGTCTCGCCTTGTGCGAATTTCTCCTCGATAGCGGCTTTGTCCTCCTCGAGCTTAGAGATTTTAGCCTCGGCATTCTCCACATTCTTCTTGAGGCGACGCAGATTCTTCTCCCTCTCTTTTTGCTCGGCGTAGGATTGTCGACCTGCGCTGACTGTGGGTTGGGCTGATTCTTGAGCGGCAGGAGCCGAGGGCCCGGGCATGCTCTCAAGCTGGGCCAGAGATTCGATTTTCTTTTTCTCAAGAAATTCGTAGATGCCACCAAGACATTCTTTGACTTGGCCGCCACCGAACTCGTAAACCTTCTCGACCAGGCCATCCAAGAATTGACGGTCATGGCTCACCACTATGGCAGTGCCATTGAAATCCTTGATGGCTTGCTTTAGGATATCCTTGGTGCGCATATCCAGATGGTTGGTTGGCTCATCGAGGATTAAGAGGTTGACAGGTTCGAGCAGCATCTTGAGCAAGGCCAAGCGAGTCTTTTCTCCGCCCGAGAGCACCTTGACTTTTTTATCGACATCTTCGCCTCCAAACAGGAACGCTCCGAGCATATCCCTCACCTTGGTGCGCATATCTCCGACGGCTACATGGTCGATGGTCTCAAACACGGTCAACTCTGGGTCGAGCAGCTGGGCTTGATTTTGAGCGAAATACCCTATCTTGACATTGTGGCCAAGCTTGAGCGTACCAGTGTAGGGGATTTCTCCCATAATGCATTTCACTAAGGTCGATTTGCCCTCGCCATTCTTGCCTACAAATGCCACCTTCTCGCCGCGCTTGATTGTGAACTCGGCGTGGTCAAATACTTGATGGAAACCATAAGCCTTGCCAACATTTTCGGCGATGATTGGATAATCGCCTGAGCGTGGAGCTGGTGGAAATTTCAGATTGACGCGAGAATTGTCAACCTCGTCGACCTCGATGCGCTCGATTTTGGCGAGTTGCTTCATGCGGCTTTGCACCTGCACAGCCTTGGTGGCCTTGTAGCGGAAGCGCTCGATAAATTGCTCGGTATCTTGGATTTGCTTTTGCTGATTGGCGTAGGCGCGCATCTGTTGCTCAATGCGCTCGCGCCTCAGCTCTACAAAGTGAGAATAGTTGACAGCGTAGTCATAAATCTTGCCAAGCGAAATCTCGATAGTGCGAGATGTCACATTATCGAGAAATGCGCGGTCGTGGCTCACCAGCACCACAGCTTTGGCTTTGGAGATAAGGAAACTCTCAAGCCATTGGATTGATTCGATGTCGAGGTGATTGGTAGGCTCATCGAGCAGCAAAACATCGGGATGGGCCAATAGCAGCTTGGCCAACTCAACGCGCATGCGCCAGCCGCCAGAAAATTCTGAAGTATGGCGATTGAAGTCAGCCCGAGTGAAACCAAGACCAATTAGCGTTTTCTCCATTTCGGCTTCGCAATTCTCTGCTCTCTCCATGGCCAATTGGTCGGTGAGTGCTGTCATGCGGTCAATCAGCTCGTGGTAGGATTCTGATTCATAGTCGGTGCGTGTGGCCAGTTCTTCGTTCATCTTATGTAACCGGTCGTTCATCTCCTTGACGTGCGAGAATGCTTTGCGCGTTTCCTCGATCAAGGTCAAGGTATCGGATACCTCCATCTGCTGGGGCAGGTAGCCTATGGTCACGCCCGATGGTACGGCTACGGTGCCGGAGGTTGGCGACTGCAATCCGGCTATGATTTTGAGCATAGTGGATTTCCCCGCGCCATTCTTGCCTACCAGGGCAATCTTGTCGCGAGGATTAATCACATAGCTTATATTGTCGAACAGCGCCTTTGCGCTAAATTCTACCGAAAGATTTTGGATTGAAATCATTAAAGCAAAAATAGATAGCAAGGGGCGAATGGGGGGGGCTATGAGCTCCGTTTCACCGAGAAAACGCCACGCGGAGTGACGATAATGTCGACCTTTACGTCGTGAGGCTCGGCATCAATCTCATCTACCAACTGGAAGTCATAAGCCACGCCCACCTTGATGGCTTTGGTCTCGGCCAACAGACGGTCGTAGTAACCTTTGCCACGGCCCACGCGATTGCCGCGCTTGTCATAAGCCACTGCAGGCACTACGATCATCTCGATTTCTGAGATATCGGTGGTGTCATCGCCCTGAGGTTCCTCGATCTGGAAAGCTCCCAGCTTGAGGGTCGACTGGTCGTAGGGCAGGATGTCGAGATTGACACCGTTGACACGCGGCAAGAAGAAATTCTTGCGGTGTTGCCATTTCT
This sequence comes from Bacteroidales bacterium, assembly GCA_020860445.1. GTDB lineage: Bacteria > Bacteroidota > Bacteroidia > Bacteroidales > Muribaculaceae > CAG-873. The sequence goes on from JAJBUH010000011.1 coordinate 8,606, forward strand.
CGATAAAGTCGAGAGTCGAGATTTCATCCGGCAGGGAATGATACATGAGGATGCGTTGGGCCATCAGGAAAGCTGCATGGTTCTCCAAGCGCTCAAAAGCCTCGAGGGCTGCTTGGCGCTTCTCTTCGGGCGAGAGCAAGGTTTTTTGGGCCTTGATGCGGATACGTATGTCTTCTTTTTTCATCGCGTTAACTATCGGCTGTTAAAGGCTTAGGAGCATGTTTTGCCGCCTCGTCCACAGCCTTGTCGGTCGAGTTGATTATCTCATAGTAGGCCGATAGGCCAAGGATGTTGCGAGCAATCAATGCTTTTAATTGATTAACAATCAGCGGGGTCGAAATGTTGATATAGAACCAGCGAGCCGGCACGCCATTGATCGAGGCGTAGTGGACAAATGAGTCAAGAAGCACATTGTCTGGTGGCAGGAGTTTTACTAATTCCTCAACAGTCTTGCCCTTTTGCAATTCCGGACGATTGAGGTCGCAGTATTCGTAAGCAAACTTGGTGAGGAGATTCTGATTCGACACATTAATATAATAAGATGTAATCTTGGATGTGTCTTCAGGCACAAACAGGTCGGGCATGATGCCTCCGCCTCCATAGACCGAGCGGCCGCCGACGGTCAAGTGCTGGTCCTCAGTGTGAAGCTTGATCGAGTCAGCGCTAAGGCTCTCGCCATTGTTGAATCGGTTGGCGAGCTCGGCCTCATAATCCACTATGTCGCCAGGGATATAAGGTTTCTGGATGCATCGGCCCGATGGGGTGTAGTAGCGTTGCACGGTCAGGCGCACCTCGCTTGAGTCGGCAAGCAGCACGGGATGTTGCACCAAGCCCTTGCCGAATGAACGGCGACCAATCACCCAGCCACGGTCGTTGTCCTGGATTGCTCCGGAGAAGATTTCGCTGGCGCTCGCGGTAAATTCGTTGATCAGCACAGCTATGCCGCACTCCTGGAATGCGCCGATGCCATCGCTCTGGAATATCTGGTCGTCTTTGTGGTTAGCTCCGCGAGTCGAAACAATTATGTCGCCAGCGGACAGGAACTCATTGGCCATCATCACAGCCGGCTCCATGTATCCGCCAGTGTTGTATCTGAGGTCGATTACATAATTTTCTGCTCCCTCGACACGCAGTTTGTATAGCGCCTGCAGGAATTCATTGTAGGTATTGCGGGCAAAACGTGATACCTTAATGTATCCCACGCCCGGCTCTATCATATATGCGGCATCGACTGACTCGACGGGTATGTCGTCTCGCACGATTTCAAATTCGATAGGCTTGGCCGAATTGGTACGCTTTACTGTAATCTTGACATGAGTGCCTTTCTCGCCGCGCAGCAGGGAGAATACATCTTGCTCAGTGATTTTCTGGCTTGCGATATCCTGGCCGTCAACCTCAAGGATGCGGTCGCCTGGCAGCACGCCCACCTTTTCGGCTGGTCCGCCCGAGATAACCTCGATAACGCTCAGGGTGTCGTTGAGGATTTGGAACGAGATGCCGATACCACTGAATTTGCCATCGAGCTCGACATTGGCTGCTTGCAGTTGCTCAGCTGGAATGTAGGCTGAGTGCGGGTCGAGATATTTGAGCAGAGTAGGGATGGTGAGCTCAACCAAGCTGTCGATTTCTACCGAATCAACATAGCTCGTATTGATCAGATTGATCACCTCAAGGAGCTTTTCCTCGCCCACTGTCTTGGTGCGACGGATAGGATTGAGAGAATTGCCTACCCAGATGCCTCCAATGAAAATGACAGCGAATAGGAGAGGGAGCCAGAATTTGCGCTTCATGTCTGAAGATTAGTATGTAATGGTTGGGTTGTTATTCAGAATAAATATCGGGCACGTGCACACATTCCACTCCGGCCCTTTGCAGCAGGTCGATGCCAAAGGTGATGCGATACAGCTCGTTGAATACCACGCGGCGGATGCCAGCCTGGATAATCAGCTTGGCACATTCCATGCAAGGCGATGCGGTGACGTAGAGAGTAGCGCCTTCGCTCGAGTTGTTGCTGCGTGCCACCTTGGTTATGGCGTTTGCCTCGGCGTGGAGCACGTAGGGCTTGGTCACGCCATTCTCATCCTCGCAAATGTTTTCAAATCCGGCCGGGGTGCCGTTGTATCCGTCGCTAATAATCATCTTGTCCTTGACTATCAGCGCTCCCACCTTGCGCCTCTCGCAATATGAGTTTTCGGCCCAAATGCTGGTCATGCGCAGGTATCGCTTATCGAGTATCGATTGCTTCTGTTCCATAAATACAATTAATCGGCAAATATACAAAAAAAATCCAACTTGCCGTGCAAGTTGGATTAAAAATTTTGCAATCTTCTCAAATTGTTGAGCAGACCAGTATCAGTCGAGCTTGTGGATTACCAAGCCAGAACGCAGTTTGGGCTCAAACCAGGTGGTCTTGGGAGGCATGATGTTGCCAGAATCGGCGATGTCCATCAGCTGCTTCATCGACACGGGATAGAGGGCCAGAGCGGCAGCCATCTCGCCCGAATCGACGCGGCGCTTGAGTTCTTCGAGGCCGCGGATGCCGCCTACGAAGTCGATGCGCTTTGATGTGCGCAGGTCAGTGATGTTGAGGATATCGCGCAGGATGAGGTCTGACGAGATGGTCACGTCGAGCACGCCGATCGGGTCGTTGTCATCGTAGGTGCCCTCGCGAGCGGTGAGCGAGTACCAGCGACCCTCGAGATAGAGCGAGAAGTTGTGGAGCTTCTCAGGATGATAAATCACAGTGCCCATGTCCTTGACGATGAACTTGTCTTCGAGTTTCTCAAGGAATTCGGCAGGCGATAGGCCATTGAGATCCTTGACCACGCGGTTGTAGTCGATAATCTTGAGGTGCGAAGCTGGGAAAGCAACAGCGAGGAAATAGTTGTACTCCTCATCGCCCTTGTGGTCGGGATTGGCCAGAGCCTTCTCGTTGCCAACCAGAGCGGCAGCGGCGGTGCGGTGGTGGCCATCAGCGATGTAGAGGGCGGGAATCTTAGCAAACTCCTCAGTGATGCGGTCATTGAGAGCGGGGTCAACTACCCAGAATGTGTGGCCGAAACCGTCGGGAGCGACAAAGTCGTACTCAGGCTTCTGAGCTGTGACTGTCTTGATGATTTCCTCGAGTGCCTCGTTGTCGGGGAAGGCAAAGAATACCGGCTCGATGTTGGCGTTGTTGACGCGCACATGCTTCATGCGGTCTTCCTCTTTCTCCTTTCGAGTGAGCTCATGCTTTTTGATGCGTCCGCTCATGTAGTCGTCGACATAAGCGGCGAGGACGATGCCGTACTGGGTGCGGCCGTCCATCGTCTGGGCGTATATGTAATAATGGTCTTGTGGATCTTGCACCAACCATCCCTGGTCTTGGAAATTCTTGAAGTTTTCGGCAGCTTTGGCATATACTCTGGGGTCATGCTCGTCGGTGCCTACCTCAAAGTCGATTTCGGGGCGGATGATGTGATAGAGCGATTTGGGATTTCCTTCGGCCTCAGCGCGAGCTTCTTCGCTGTTGAGCACGTCGTAGGGGCGAGAAGCCACCTCGGTGACCATCTCCTTGGGGGGACGCACGCCTTTGAAGGGTTTTACAGTTGCCATGTAGTCAAGGTATTGTTTAGGGTTAGTATTAGTGCCCGCAGCCGCGCGGCTGCGGGCGATATTTGTGTTTGGGTATTATTCGCGTACAATAGTCTGCTTGCGGTCAGGGCCGACTGAGAGGATTACGATTGGCACTCCGAGTTCTTTTTCCAGGAAAGCGACATACTCCTTAAAGCGCTCGGGGAGCTCCTCGTAGGTGGTTGCCTTTGACAGATTCTCTTTCCAGCCGGGCAGAGTCACATAGATGGGCTTGAGGATTTCCTCCTCGACTGAGAATGGGAACTCATCCACTCGCTCGCCATTGATCTCATAAGCCACGCAAGCCTTGACCTCATCCATCGTGTCGAGCACATCGCTCTTCATCATGATCAGCTTGGTGACGCCGTTGAGCATGATGGCATATTTGAGGGCCACTAAGTCGACCCATCCGCAACGGCGTTCGCGACCGGTCACAGCTCCGTATTCGTGGCCTATGTCACGAATCTTTTTGCCAGTCTCATCAAACAGCTCGGTCGGGAACGGTCCGCTGCCCACGCGGGTGCAGTAAGCCTTGAAGATGCCGTAGACATCGCCAATCTTGTTGGGAGCTACGCCAAGGCCGGTGCATGCGCCAGCGGTGATGGTGTTGCTTGATGTGACAAAGGGATACGAGCCAAAGTCGATGTCGAGCATTGTGCCCTGAGCGCCCTCGCACAGCACCTTCTTGCCCTCGGCAAGCTGATGATTGATGAAATGCTCATTGTCGATGATGTCGAATTGGCGCAGATAGTCGAGCGCTTGCATCCAGCGCTCTTCGAGCTTAGCCAGCTCCTCAGGGTCGGGCTCTTGACCCAGAGCCTTGAGCATCGACAGATGGCGATTGCGTGCTGCCGCGTACTTGGTGTCGAAATCATGGAACATGTCGCCGAGGCGCAGGCCGTTGCGCGACACTTTGTCGGTGTATGTAGGGCCAATGCCTTTGCCGGTGGTGCCGATTTTGCCGGCTCCCTTGGCTTTCTCATTGGCTGCATCGAGCAATCTGTGAGTGGGCAGAATCAGATGAGCTTTCTTTGATATTTTAAGTTTCTTGGTAATATCCACTCCCGAGGCCTCGAGGGCCTTGGCCTCTTCCTCAAAGAGCACTGGGTCAAGCACTACGCCGCCCCCTATGAGATTGAGGGCTCCCTGCTGGAATATGCCTGAAGGTATAGAGCGAAGCACATACTTTTTGCCATCGAACTCGAGGGTGTGGCCGGCGTTGGGGCCTCCTTGGAAACGAGCCACAATGTCGTAGGCCGGGGTGAGCACGTCGACCACCTTGCCTTTTCCCTCGTCGCCCCATTGGAGGCCTAAAAGAACATCGATTTTCATTACAGAAATGAGTGGTTAGAGATAAGAAATCAGCGTCGGGCTGGCCATCCTCTCATGGCGGGAGGCGGCCGCACGCATTACGCTCGGCAAAGTTACGACTTTTATTTGAAATAGACAAAGAAAAAAGACGAGGCCCGCACGGGGTCACTCGTCTTTTTCTTCTCTTTCTCGGCGCATGCGCTCGCGCTTGCGCAGTGTGAAGTGGAGCAATGTTATGATTAGCAGAGTGATGCCTATCACTCCGAAATAGTAGGTTGGGGAATTCACGCCCGATTTGTAACCGGGATATCCGATGTAGCTCATGACTCCGAGATATGCCAGCAGCACCAGCGGGAGCCAAGTGGATTTAGGAATTTTCATTTTGAGCAGGGTCGGGGGCTTGAGAAGCAGCAAACTTAGCGGGATCGAATCTCCCCATCACCAAATGCTTGTAGATCCTGAGGCAGGCCCAGGCATCGGTGGCAGCATAGATTTGCTGCGGGGTCGTAAGGGTTGGAGCCTCCCAATTAGTGAGGCGTTGGTTTTTTGAGATCTTTTCGCCAAAGATGATGGCGTAGACTTTCTGTAGCGAAGTGTCGGCAATTCCGTAATCCTTCACGAATGCTTGGAGCTCGATGAAGCCTCGGGGCTCGACATCTGATGAGCGGTGCATCACGTGGAAATCGTCATGGATCGAGAGGCCGATTTTGAGAATCGAAGCATCCTCGAGGAGCGACGCCATTTCGTCGGTGATGCCGAGTTTGTTGAGCCGGAACAAAAAGCAGTGGTCGTCGGTTGAGAGCTGCATGAGCGCCACTTTGTTGGGTGTCCCTTTCTTGAACGAAGGTTTGGTTTCGGTGTCGAAGCCTAAGAGGTCGCGAGTTTTCAAAAAGGCTATCGCCTCGGCAGCTTGTGAGGGGGTTTCGATTATAGAAATTTCTCCTTTGAAAGTTGAGACGGGGAGTGTGGTGATCTGTTGTTTGGCTATGGACAGTGAGTATTGTTTGTTGTTTGGCATCAAAATAAGTTGTTCAATTGAGCACCAAGCCGGGCATCTGCGGCACAGGCATGTATGCGCGTGCAAACTGCTTGATGAAGGCTATGGTTGCATTCTTAGGCCGTGGCTGGGCCTTACTGTAGTCGTTTGTGGTTTTGACCTGGTGGCCGGTGCGAGTAGAGGTTTCAGTCATAGGCAATTTGCTGTTTTAGAGGGTTACACGGTTGTTTTTTTGATTACACGAGGGTATCTTATATTAGATACAAAGTAAACGTTGATAAAGTTGAATATATTGTGAAACTTTTTCTTTTGTCAACGATTTTTAAACAAAAGCCCCTGCGGCTGATAGCGGCAGGGGCTCAGTTTGGTATTCTTGTTAAGGATTAGTACACGCCCTGCTCCATCATAGCGGTGGCGACCTTCATGAAACCAGCGATGTTAGCGCCCTTCATGTAGTTGATATAGCCGTCGGGCTCGATGCCGTATTGCAGGCACTGGTCATGGATCGAAGCCATGATCTCGTGCAGGCGGCTATCGACCTCCTCAGCGCTCCACTGCAGGTGCATAGCGTTCTGGCTCATTTCGAGACCTGAGGTAGCTACGCCGCCAGCGTTGACAGCCTTGCCAGGAGCGTAAGTTGTGCGGCTCTCGATGAATGCATCGATAGCCTCGGGGGTGCAACCCATGTTTGACACTTCGGCCACAAGCTCAACCTTGTTGGCAATGAGCTGCTTGGCGTCTTCGCCGCTGACCTCATTCTGGGTAGCGCAAGGCAGAGCGATGTCAACCTTCTGCTCCCAAGGACGCCGGCCGGGGAAGAATGTCGATTCGGGGAATTTCTCAGCATAGGGAGCAACTACATCGTTGCCAGAAGCGCGGAGCTCGAGCATGTAGTTGATCTTCTCCATGTTGAGGCCTTCGGGATCATAGATGTATCCGTCGGGGCCAGAGATGGTGACCACCTTGGCGCCGAGCTCGGTAGCCTTGAGGGCAGCGCCCCAAGCCACGTTGCCAAAGCCAGAGAGAGCGATGCGCTTGCCGACGATGGTGTCGTCTTTTTGCTTGAGCATAGCCTGTACGAAATAGAGGGCGCCGAAACCGGTAGCCTCGGGACGAATGCGGCTGCCGCCGAAGTCGAGACCCTTTCCGGTGAATGAGCCGTCATGCTTGTTGACCAAGCGCTTGTACATGCCATACATATATCCAACCTCGCGGCTGCCTACGCCGATGTCGCCAGCGGGCACGTCGCGGTCGGGACCGAGGTTCTTCCAGAGGCCGAGGATGAAGGCCTGGCAGAAGCGCATGATTTCACGATCGCTCATGCCGCGGGGCGAGAAGTCGGAACCGCCTTTACCGCCGCCCATAGGCAGGGTGGTGAGGGCATTCTTGAAGGTCTGCTCAAAGCCGAGGAACTTGAGGATTGACAGGTTGACAGAAGCGTGGAAGCGGATGCCACCCTTGTACGGGCCAATGGCATTGTTGAACTGCACGCGATAGCCGATGTTGTTTTGCGCATCGCCGTTGTCGTCAAGCCAGGTCACGCGGAATGTGACGATGCGGTCGGGCTCAACCATGCGCTCGATGATTTTGTTGCGCTCGAACTCGGGGTGCTGGTTGTACACGTCTTGTACTGACAGGAGCACTTCGCGCACTGCCTGCAAGTATTCCTTCTCCCCGGGGTGCTTAGCCTCAAGGCCGGCCATGATTTGGTTAAGATCCATAGTAAATTGATTTAAGTGTCTTAATCGATTTTAGATTTATTGATTAACGTGGCAAAGTTAGCACTTAAATTTGAATACGCAAAGAAAAATCGAAAATATTTTTCAATAAATCGAAAAAAGTTCCCTTAATGGCGAACAGAGGCCAAATTAGAGACTATAGTTTTTGGTAAAATGGCAGAAATTGAGTAATTTTGCGTGTAGGAATTATTACATGTATAGATGACTGACAACGACAATCCCAAAATAGGTATTACAGTAGAACAATTCAACCTGGGCGAAGAGCTTATCATCAGAGAGCCAAACACCGAGGCTCTCGCAATCTTGCCAACTCGCAATGTAGTGCTGTTTCCTGATGTTACCATCACCGTCAACCTTAAGCGCGAGCTGTCTTTGGCCATAGCCGAAAAGGCATGCCAGAGCCATACTCCCATCGGCATACTGTGCCAAAAGGATGGCGAGGAGGAGAATCCTAACCTGTGGCGCGGCATGCATCGCACCGGCGTGGTGGCTGATGTGCTCAAGGTGATCGAGATGCCTGATGGCGAGAAGACAGCCATTATCCACGGCCGCATGCCATTCAAGGTGACCGGCTCTGGACAGAGAGGCTCATTCCCCGCCGGCACTATGATGGCCAAAGCCCAATTGCTCGAGGATGTTAGCCCCGAACATGGCGATAGATCGTTCTCTACCATAATCAAACATATCAAAAAGCTGGTAGCCAAGATATTGCCAGCTTACAGCGACGCGTTGATGCACATGATCAACAGCGTCATCAAGGATGGCGACCTGGTGATGACAGTCAATATGTTGTGCACCAATCTGCCGTTTGAGCCGGCCGACAAGCAAAAGCTGCTGGCCGAGCGCTCTGTCAAGGAGCGAGCTTTGGAGTTGCTCAAATTCCTGAAACTCAAAGAGCAAGAACTTGACCTGAGCCTTGATATCCTCAACAAGGTGCGCATACAGCTCGACGACGAACAGCGCCGTGCCATCTTGCAGCGTCAGATGGAGGTAATCCACGACCAACTATATGGCGAGGACAATAGCGCCGAGGTATTTCGCGCCAAGGCAGCCGAGTTGCCGCTACCCCAGCAAGCCAAAGAGACAGTCGATCGAGAGCTCCAAAAACTCGAGCATCTCAATCCCCAAAGCCCCGACTACTTTGTGGTATACAATTACATCGAGACAGTGCTCGACCTGCCTTGGGGCAAGGCCGACAAGATAAATGACGATTTCGACAAGGCTCGCAAGTCGCTCGACCAGGATCATAGCGGACTGGAGAAAGTCAAAGAGCGCATACTGGAGCAGCTGGCTGTGCTGATGCACAAACCCGACGGCAAGGCCCCTATCCTGTGCTTGGTAGGTCCTCCCGGAGTAGGAAAGACCTCGCTTGGCAAGTCGGTGGCTGATGCCATGGGCCGTGGCTATCAACGCGTAGCCCTTGGAGGCCTGCACGACGAGGCCGAAATCCGAGGCCATCGCCGCACATACATCGGCGCTATGCCGGGCCGCATCATGGATGCCATCAAGAAAGCCAAGACCAATAACCCGGTACTTGTGCTCGATGAGGTGGACAAACTGGGCACTGATTACAAGGGCGACCCCTCGTCGGCCCTGCTCGAAGTGCTTGACCCCGAGCAAAACAGCCATTTCCACGACAATTACATCGATGTGGATTTCGACCTCTCTCATGTGTTGTTCATCGCCACAGCCAACACCCTGTCGACAATACCCAAGCCGCTTCTCGACCGAATGGAGACAATCAATCTGTCGGGCTATTTGGCCGAAGAAAAATTAGAGATAGCCAAGCAGCATCTGATCAAGCGCACTCGTGAGAGCCTCGGCCTCAAAGACAACGAGCTGAAAATCTCAGATGCTGCCCTCAAGGCAGTGATTGAGAATTACACCAACGAGAGCGGTGTGCGTCAACTCGAAAAGGCTCTGTCATCAATCGGCCGCAAAAAGGTGCTGGCCGAGATGAGCCATGGAGAGTTTCCCGATACTGTCGAGCCTCAAGACCTGAAGAAGCTGCTCGGCCTCGCGCCTTTCAATCGCGAGAAATATGAAGACAACTCATTTGCCGGTGTTGTAACCGGCTTGGCTTGGACTGAGGTAGGAGGAGAAATCCTGTTGGCCGAGGCCTCGCTGGTGCCGGGCAAGGGCAGCGAGACTGTGACTGGTAATCTGGGCAATGTGATGAAAGAGTCAGCCTCGATTGCCTACCAATGGGTGAGGGCTCACGCCAAGCAGATCGGCATCGATTCAGCTCTGTTTGAGAAATACAATCTGCATGTGCATTTCCCTGAGGGAGCTGTGCCAAAGGACGGGCCATCGGCGGGTATCACAATTGCCACTGCCATTGTATCAGCTTTCACACAGCGCCGAGTCAGAGAGCGCATTGCCATGACTGGCGAAATCACTCTGCGCGGCAAGGTGCTCCCTGTTGGGGGTATCAAGGAGAAGATTCTGGCAGCTAAGCGCGCGGGAATCAACACCATCGTGCTTTCGGCTGATAACCGAAAAGACATCGAAGATATCGACTCCCGCTATATCCAAGGGCTGGATTTTCACTACGTGAATACTGCCCTCGATGTAATGCGCTTTGCCATCACCGATCAGCCAGTGGCTGACCCGATTGAGTTATGACAAATCAGTCTAAATAACGGCTCGTAAGGCCGGAATACGCATCAATGCGCCGATCACGCAAGAATGGCCACCAGCGCCTGACATGCTCTGATCGGCGCATGTCTATATCCACAATTGCCTCTGTCTCGGCATTGGTGGGCGCTTGCCATAAGAATTCGCCTTGAGGACCGGCCACAAACGATGAACCCCAGAAATCGATACCAAGAGTGTGACCTGAGCGGTCAGCCTCATGGCCTACGCGGTTGACCGAAACTACCGGGAGCCCGTTGGCCACTGCATGCCCGCGTTGTATGGTAATCCAGGCATCGCGCTGGCGCACCTTCTCATCTTCTGGGTCAGAAGTCTCCCAACCGATAGCCGTGGGATAAATCAGCAATTCAGCTCCGCGCAGGGCCATCAAGCGCGCTGCCTCGGGATACCACTGGTCCCAGCAAACCAGCACTCCCAAGCGGCCCACCGAGGTATCGATTGGCTCAAATCCCATATCACCGGGAGTAAAGTAGAACTTCTCATAGTAGGCCGGGTCATCGGGAATGTGCATCTTGCGGTATTTCCCGGCAATCGACCCGTCTTTTTCAAAGACGACAGCGGTATTGTGGTAGAGGCCCGGGGCTCGCTTCTCGAAGAGAGAAGTCACAAGCACTACTCCGCACTCTTTGGCCAACTGAGAATAGAACTCGGTGACCTCGCCTGGGATTGGAGATGCCAAGTCGCATAGCTCCACATCTTCTGACTGGCAGAAGTACAGGCTATCGTGCAATTCTTGATTGACTATGAGCTGGGCGCCCCGGCGGGCGAGCTCTCTGACCTTGGCGGCTATTCTCGCCCGATTCTGTTGCGGGTCTCCGGTGTTGGCTTGTTGTATCAAACCACATTTTAGAGTGGATTTCATGTTGGCAAAAGTGTTGAGTAAGTGTTATAGAATAAAAGAATAACGCAAAATTAATGAATTTCTCTCTAAATATGGGTCAATATCGTGAAATTTGGCCTTTGTTTAACTTAAAATGTCGGGATAATTTTATAATTTTGTGGCCGTAAAGAAATAAAACGACAAATGCGACATATCAATATCCAACATATAGCGTTCACAGTAGCCGTATCTACCTCAATCTTGGCAACTGCCGGATGCTCGACCAAGAAGGATGCTCCATTGGTAACCGAGGCCTCATCATCTGAGGTCACCCAAACCTTGCAGCGCCAAAGCGCCAGCTACATCCCCAAGGCTGTCATCTATAAGACCAATGGCGATTACAACGACAATGTGCCAATCACCCTGTCGGCCGATGGCAAGAGCGTAGTATCATTTCCAGCCCCGACTGATTTGAGAGAAAATTCAACACCGCTGCCCGTGGGCAACGGCTGGCTGCTCGACCGCCGAGGGGGAATCGGCATCAACACTGCTTTCCTCACCTATACATACTCGCAATACAGAGATTTGGCACAGGCGCCATCGGTGACCCAGCTGCTCGACAGCGTGATTCCCGGTGCAAGGGTAGTCGAAACAAAGACTTTACCCATCACCTATAGCCAAGCCATCTCTGACCCATCATTGGTAGAGCAGTACGCCAAGTAGGAATGGAGCAACTCCTCTACATATTGCCGCGAGGAATAGCCATAGGCATCCTAATCTCGGCCCCGATGGGGCCGATTGGAATGCTTGTGATACAGCGCACCTTGAGCAAGGGGCGCCTTCCGGCTTTCTTCACTGGCATAGGGGCTGCTCTTAGTGATTTGCTATACTGCTTGCTCACCGGATTGGGCATCAGCTTTATCACTGACCTTATCGAGGCTCACCAATTCATATTGCAATTGGTGGGCGGCGTGGTATTGGCTTGTTTCGGCATATACCTGTTTCGCAAAAATCCCACGCGCTCGCTCAAGACAGCGCGCCAGCAAGCGGCTACCACTTACTGGAAGGATTTCGGCACCGGATTCCTGCTTACCTTCTCTAATCCTCTGATTCTATTCTTTATAATAGGTCTATTCGCCCGCTTCAATTTCATATTGCCAGAACTCAAGGTGGGCCATTACATTGCGGCTTATGTGACGATTTTTGGAGGGGCGCTGCTGTGGTGGTATATTGTAACCACATTGGTGAGCAAGCTACGAGCCCGATTCAATGTGAGGTCGCTGTGGCTCATCAATCGCATCATCGGCTCATTGCTGATTATCATGTCTGTTATCGGCATCGTGGTAGGCCTGTGCGAACATGTGCTCTAATCGTGATGGTAGGGTTCGCCGCGCAGGATTGTCATAGCGCGGTAAATCTGTTCGGTGATGAATAGGCGCACCATCTCGTGGGAAAATGTCATCTTTGATAGCGATAGCATTGCATCGGCGCGATCGTAGACTTTTTGCGAGAATCCATAAGGGCCACCGATGGCCATCACTAATCGTCCCGGCAACACATTCATCTTATCAGATAGCAACTTTGCAAATTCACGCGAGGTGTACTCGCGTCCTCTCTCGTCGAGCAGCGTAAGCCAGTCGCCAGGCTGGAGAGCGGCCAACAGGGCTGCGCCCTCCATCTCCTTTTGCTTTTGTTCGGTCAAGGATTTTGTAGTCTTGACATCTGGCAATTCGATAATCTGAAAAGGTATATAATGAGGTATGCGCGCGCAATATCTGTCGATGCATTCGCGCAGCGGACCTTGCTGGGTGCGTCCTATGCAAATCAGGGCAATCTTCATAAGGGCTTTTGGTCTTTGGTTTATGGCTTTTGGAAATATTACATTAAGGTTTTGCCATACAATTAAACGATGCCGAGGGATTGAAACATGCGGTGGTAGTATTCGGCTTTTTGCTCTATCTTCATGGGATAGGCTCGCGATGTGGAAGGCATTCGCCATATCGCCAAGTCATGCATCATCACTTTTTCTCCCATCTTTGGCAATGGAGTGGAGGTGAGTTGGGCTATTACAGAGGCGGCTTTTTCGCCCGTGGTAGCCACGGCGTGACACTGGGGCATCTGCTCCAATAGCTGCTGCAAAGGCACCGGCTCGATGATCTCCAGAAATTTGTCAGAGGCATTGCCCTTAAGGCGCCTCACCTTGCGAGCTGTGTCATTTAGGGCTATGCCTTTTTCGGTCATCAGCCGCTTGATGGCTTCGAGGTCAAATCTTTTGGCATTTGCATTCCATAGGGCATCCTTATTATTAAGGAATATCAAGCCCATGATGCGCCAGAAATCATTGATGGGATTGGGGTAATAAAAGTCCATCGACCATCGCTTTTCGCCCGGCGGAAAGGTACCCATAATTAGGATTTTGGCGTTTTCGGGTATAAACGGGGCCCAAGGATGACATTCTATTTCATAATTATTATTACAGTTTGTCAGCATTTTGTCGATTTTATTTGTTGGTAAGTAAAATATTCCGTACTTTTGCTAAAATAAACATCATGTTTCACCAATAAGTTCTTTTATAGACTATGAAAAAGTATCTTGCAGAGGGCGTAGGCACAATGTTCCTGGTCCTCCTGGCCTGCGGTAGCGCAGTTCTTGCCGGTCCCAAAATTGGAGTGCTGGGCATCGGTCTATGCTTTGGCCTCGTGTTGCTCTGCCTTTGCTATGCTATTGGCAACATCTCGGGTTGCCACGTAAATCCTGCTGTTTCGTTTGGCGTATGGCTGTCTGGGCGCATGCCTCTGGGAGAGTGCATTGGGTATATCGTATCGCAGCTCATCGGCGCAACTATCGGCGCTGGTTTCCTGTATGTGTTTATGGAGATGGGCGAAGGCTTTGATTTCGGCGGCATCACAGTGCCAGGCAAACTCGACCTTGCCACCAACGTGCTCCAGCCCGGTGCAACATCCGGTATGGCTCTTCTGACCGAATGCTTGCTCACATTCTTCTTCGTGCTGATTGTGCTCGCAGCCACTGATGCCAAGAAAGGTTATGGCAAATTTGCCGGCATCGCCATCGGTCTCGCCCTTGGCCTTGTTAATATCGTAGGCATTCCTGTTGACAACTGCTCGGTCAACCCGGCACGTTCATTCGGTCCCGCAGTGTTCTGCCCAGGCGCATGGGCTGACTTCTGGATCATGATTGTTGGTCCGCTGGTGGGTGCAGTGATCGCAGTGCTTTGCTGGAAGGCAATGGCTGGTACCGAACCCGACTCAATCGAATAATTCTCTTCGACTTGAAAATATAAGGAAAGAATGACGCGGAAAGGGAGTCAGCTTAGGCTGAACTCCCTTTCATTTGCTATATATAATAAGGTGTGGGGAGATTACACTGCCTTGCGCCGAGGCGGCGCGGCCACACTATGGTTGGGCGTAGAGGGGGACGCAGTTGAGGAGGTAGGCGCTGGCTTTTTTCCAGGGGATGTAGATGTCAGATGAGCCGGGGATGAGGGGCACAGGTTGCTCATTGAGGTCAACGCGCAGATAGTATTGGCCGCGCTCAGTCTTGAATAGGATCAGCTGCAGATTCGAAGCCATGGGCACCACGTAGAAATTCTTCCAATTCTTTCCAACTGTGTCGAAATAATTGGTTAGATAATTGCAACCAGGCAGTCGCATCAGCGACAGCAAGGGCATCAAGGTTTCGGCATGGCCGAAGCGCAGTCTTACAGCTATTTTGCTCTCGCCATTGATAAAAGCCTCGGTGGTTGAGATGAGGTCGAGCAATAGGTCAGAGGCAATCTCAGCTGGGATTGACGACAGAGTGGTTGATGTGCGCTGCAGATACTGCTTTAGATTGGCGCATGACCAGAGAGCGTTGTACTCAGCGAGGGTGAAAAATTTAGCCGGATCAACATCAATCGACATGGCTGCCAGTCCGGCTATCACCGAGTACTCAGCCAGTGCCAGATTGCGAGCCTCTTCTGGGTTGGCAAAAGGATAATTTTTGCCGAGGACCTTGACGAGGGCTCCAAAGGGACAGGTCTGCTCGAAATATTCATCATAGACGCTCGACACCGAATTGCTCTTGCGGAAATTGATGTAGTCTTGGTCAACATCAAAGGGGCGGAGCAAAGCATCATTGACTCGGCCCGTGAGGGTTGAGAACTCCAACTTGTTGTTGAGCCTATCCAATTGATGAGTGAATGAAAACATGCTCATCATGCAGCGCGGCGAATACGATGAGATGGCATTGACCTGACCCGAAGCAAGCACATCGGGATATGTCATAAACATTCTCGAGGCAATGCCTCTCTGCTCAGCCATGCCAAGCGAGTCGAGCGCACCCCATTGGCCTTGGCACTCTGCCATCACCCGGTCAACGATTCCAATCAAGTCCTGACCCAGCGGTGTGATGGTGCCGAGAGAGTCGGCTCTGAGCAGGGCAGTGCGCATGGCAGTGCAGTTGGCAGCCGACGACGGATAGCGAGCACCATGTCGACCCACATGGTTGATCATGACAGCCTCCAATGAGTCGGGCGTGGCAATGGCTTTGTCGGGCACTGGATAAGGCATGTACGACCCCGCGCACTCCCAATAGCTGTAATCAGTTGCCATTGGGTTGGCAGCCCAGGCCATAAGCGATGACAAGAGAGAGATTATCAAGAAAAGATGACGATGTATCATATCTCGTTTGTTTTTTGTTGGCTATAATTTTTCTCGATCAAAAAATTTTAGTAATTTTGAATCCTCAAAATTACTAAAAAATGATCGAACTTACAAAAATCGAGGAATATATTTCTTCTGGCCAGTTGGATCAGGCCGTCGCAAGCTTGGAAAACAACATAAAAGAGGAGCCAGACCAGGCTCAATGGCACTTTCTGTGCGGCAAGGTGCACTGGCGTCTGGGCCATCGTCGCGAGGCTATCACAGAATATGAATATGCGGCGCAACTCGACCCAACGTCTCCAGCAGTAGAGGCCCTAAGGCTAACGCGCGAGATTATGGATTTTTTCAATCCCGATCAATTCAATCCGTAATATCAAAATGTCACGTGCACTGCGACCCTCAGGCCATGGCGGTCGATTGAGTATGGAACATCGCGATATGACAAGCGCCACACATAATCTACGCGCAGACATTTGAATATATTGTCCAAACCAGCCGAAATCTCCATGTATGGTCGATTGCTCATGCGGGTCACAGTAGCCTCGATGGGATATTGCAGCAACTCGGGATGCAGCGATGGGTCATTCTTGTCGCTCAGATGCCCCCACAGTCCGCGAAATGCCACCACCTCTCTGAGACGCAGTTGGCGCCATCCCGGAATGAAGTTGAACAGCGCGCCATTGAGCCAATAAGTCAGATCCCACGATGCGTAGCTGTCGTTGACAAATTCCATGGGATTCATCAACGCGAAGCTCTCGGGCTGGATAGTGTACGATAGGTTGGCATTTGGGATAAGCAGATTGAGGTAGGGCGACTGCGACCAAACATGGCCACCCTTGATCAAGACATCAGCGAACCCGAAGGCTGAGAACCAGAAGCGCTTCTGCACGCTCGCCTCAGTGAAGTTGACCATGTATTTCGAGCCCAACCATCCCTTTGGCGCAATCGTATGACGAAGTATGAATACTGGCGCATCGAGATTGAGAGGAATTCTGAAGCTCTTGGCTTGGTAGAATTTCTCACCGGGCGCATACCTTAGCTCTACGCTGAGCGAGGTCTCTGAATAATTCTTGATGCTCTCGCCATATCCGTTGGTGAATTGCATGTAGGGGGTAGATTCCTGGATCTCATTGGCGATGGCTGCGCAGACCGAGAAATTGTTGCGCAACTCAAGATTGTACTCCAATCGGTTTTCGCGCTTGTAGGTAATCAAGAAATCCGACATACGCTTGAGCGAGATGAAGATGTTGTCTTGGTTGGTAAACATGTAGTGCTGGCCAATCTGGTCAACATCATATCGGCTGGTGAGGCGGAATGAGTTCATCGGGAACTCCCTCGAATGGTATTCCTTGTCGATAAAGGAATATTCGACCTCGGCTCCGTATTTCCACTTGTGGTCCTTAAATCCGTAGGCCACGTATCCTCGGCCAAACCAGCGCTTGCTCAAATTAGCGGTAGTCATGCCGCCAGCTCTTAGGCGCCAACCCTCAAGCGAGTTGTGGCTAATGGTGGTATTGACAGGTCCATAGTCGAATTTGCTGTTGGGGCCAAGATTGATATAGCCGGTGAATAGGATCTTAAGAACTTTCTCAGTCCAGTAATACAGCGGCACGCCTCTCAATTTCCTCATCAAGTCATCGACATTGCTCTCATTCTCCGTGACATTAAGCAAGCGGGCTTGGCTCCAAAATTCTTCATCACGCTCTTTGGCCTCGGCCGAGGTAATCTCATTGCCAAGGGTCGAATAGATGCTTTCATCAGCCGCGGGCTCGAATGAATGATTGGCATAAGCCACATTGCGCCTCACATAGAATCCGGGCTTGCCCGGCACTATCTTCAGCTCAATCGTCATATCGTCATGCGCCTTGAGACGGCTTCCGTCGGGGGCACGGTCAAATTCCTGCGAAATATAGAGATTCTCGATGAAATTGAGATTGATGTTACGAGGTGCTTTCATTGTCACCTTTTTGATAAACATCGTAGAGTCATTGACCGGAACGAATACTTGCCCATTGAATCCGAAAGAAGCTGTGTTGTGAGGATAAAAGCTGAGCACAATGCAACGCTCGCCTCTGACCTCAACGGTGTCGGTGAGATAAAACTTGTAGAAATCGGGCGCGATGCGAGATAGGGGACTCACAAAGCGATTTTGCAAGATATTGATGTCGTTGTCGTAGACATCAATCTCGCGCAGCACATCCTCAAGAAATGCCAAAGTGCCCTGCTGGTCGGCTATCTCGTCAAATCCGTTTTGCTTTACGCCGGTAACAACTTCTTTCCTTGCCGTAGGAGATTTGCGGTAATAGACCTCCGAGGCTTTCTCCTTGGCCATTATGTTCAGAATCGGCTTACCCGAAATCTCTGAGGTATCTACATGGTCCCAAAGGAAAGGAAACTTGTTCATCAGCCAACTGCCTTCTTCCTTCTCAGTAAAATCATTGAGGGCAAAGGTGATAATCTCGTATTTGTCATAGCTGTAGTATGGGTTGCGCTCCGGATTGGTCAATTGGCCGCTATCCTTGAGGCGCTTTGCAAATTCTACGGCAGGGTTATTCTTTTTTGAGTATTTCTGTTTGCGTACCACCACCTCGTTGAGCACGGTAGCGGTTGGCGACATTCTGACATCATAAAGATTGACCATGCCCTTGCGTATAGGTACAAGTTTCTTCTCGTAGCCCAGACAGGCCACTTGCAATATTTGCGCATCCTCGGGCGCAGTGATTTCAAATATTCCTTTCTCATTCGACAGAGTGCCAGCCACCTCGCCAGCTACAACAACCGAAGCGAAAGGGAGAGGCTCGAGTGTAAGCGAGTCTCTCACGATGCCGCTCACATAGTATTGCTTGTTGGCGTCAGCGTGGGCTGTCAGAGATAGGAGTGCTGTTAAGAAAAGTGTAAGATAAAGTTTAAAGTCCAATTTTTGAAAGGTTGGAATTATAATAATATGGATTGCCAGTGACTTCAGCGCCGACGAATGGCGGGATGGCGAAATTCTCGTTTTCCTGCTTCAACTCAATCTCAGCCACAGTCAGGCCCTGGAGCTTTCCGGCAAATTCGTCAATCTCCCAGGTATGTCCCTCCCAAGGCACGATATATCGGGTTTTCTCTAATCCTGAGGAGCAAAGTCGGAGCATTTCTTCGGCATCGCTCACAGGAATCGCATATTCCCATTCACCGCGAGTGGCTCCGTGATTTTTGCTCTTCACGGTGATCCAAGCCTCATCGTCGGTGATTCGGATTCTCACTGTGGCATCGGGATTGGATGACAGGTAGCCCTGGCGGATATGCTTGGCCTTTACAGCCATTGGCTTATAGCCGTTGTCAGGCACTAAGAATTTTCGCTCTATCTCTAACGGCATAACTCAAGCTTTACGACATTTTCGACATGCTGGGTATGAGGGAACATATCCACCGGTTGCACAGCCACCACTCGGTATTTGGCATCGAGCAGTGCCAGGTCACGAGCCTGGGTGGCCGGATTGCAGCTGACGTAGACTATGCGCTCTGGCTCGGCCTCAAGGATGACATCCACCACATCCTGGTGCATTCCAGCTCGGGGCGGGTCGATGATCATCACATCGGGGCGACCGTGCTCAGCGATAAACTCGGGGGTCAGCACATCCTTCATATCACCGGCGAAGAATAGGGTATTGTCAATGCCGTTGACCTCTGAGTTGATTTTGGCATCCTCGATGGCATCGGCCACATATTCGATGCCGATTACCTTGCGAGCCTGTTTGCTCACAAAGTTGGCAATCGTGCCAGTGCCGGTGTACAGGTCATAGACTAGTTCGTCACCAGTGAGAGCCGCGAAGTCGCGAGCTACCTTATAGAGTTTATAGGCTTGGCGCGAATTTGTCTGATAGAAAGATTTTGGGCCTATGCGGAATTTGAGGCCTTCCATCTCTTCTTCGATCCAAGGCTGACCGCTGTGCACGCGCACCTCTTGGTCGGCGATGGAATCGTTGACTTTGAGATTCACTACGTATTGCAAAGAGGTAATCTGCGGGAAATCCTCGCGCACGGCCCCAAGCAGGGCCTCGATTTGCTCGGGATTGTCCTCGCCAAACACTATTACGGCCATGATTTGGCCGGTCGAGGCAATGCGAATCATCAAGGTGCGCATGAATCCCTGATTGCCCTTGATGTCGTAGAATGTGTAGCCGTGGTCCTTGGCGTACTGCTTGACAAATAGGCGCAGCTGATTGCCAAAGTCATCTTGCAGATGACACTTTTTGATATCGAGCACCTTGTCAAACGACCCGGGTATATGGAATCCTGCAGCCTGACGCTCTGGAAATTCCTCTCCGCTCTCCAATTGCTCGCGTGTGAGCCAGCATTTGTCAGAGAATGTGTATTCCATCTTGTTGCGGTATGCCCAGATGTCGTCAGAGGGTATGATTGGCTCAATCTCGGAATGCTCGACTTTGGCAATGCGAGTGATTGCATCAACCACCTGTTGGCGCTTGCATTTGAGCTGCAGGTCGTAGGGGAGGTGCTGCCAACGGCAGCCGCCGCACACGCCGAAATGCTCGCATCTGGGTTCTACCCTGACTTCTGACGGCGTAGTGAGGTTGACGATGTGACCCTCGGCGTAATTTTTCTTTTTCTTATCGAGCTTGACATCGGCGATATCGCCTGGGGCGCCAAAGGGAATGAATACCACCATATCGTCAACGCGAGCCAAGGCGTTGCCCTCGGCTGCTACATCGATTATTTTGACCCCGGAGAGAGTGGGGAGTTCTTTGCGTTTTCTACTCATTTTCTGTTGTAATGCTATCCGGTAGTAGTGGATCGAGGAGAGGTATTTGCGGAATCGAATCCTCAGGCATTGGCAGTTGAGGGATTGTATCCACAGGTATATTGAGCGCTGGAATCGAGTCCAGGCCGTTTGGAGATTGCGGAATCGAATCCAGCCCTGTAGGGGCTTGCGGAATCGAATCAGGATGCAGAGAGGGCAGGCTCTGGATATCGATTGTGTCAGCCGAGATTGAATCGAAAGGAGCACCCAACGAGTCGGGCGTAGCTATGTCGTGAGGCATACGGGGCTCAGGCCGGGTAGGGGCCGGACGCGTCATTGATGGGAGGGCCCGTTTGACTGACACGGGTTCGGCCGATGCCATCAGTTCGTCCATCTCTGGCGGGATGACAAACACGTCCATCGGACTCTCGGGTCTCAGGCCGGTGTACCATTTGAATTTAGGCAAGAAGAAGAGTGATTTCTTGGCCAAATACAATGGAGTGACTGTACCCGAGGTTTCGGGCCACATCTTCATCATCATCAGCGCCTGATGCTCAAAGTCGGCTGTCATAAAGCTGCTCTCGATATTGACGATCTTGTTGTATGTCGAATCGTTCTCCATCGGCATCATTATCGCCTCAACATTGCCATTGACATCGAGCTTGGTCATCTCGCCATCCTTGAAATAGGCAATCATCTCTTTCCCGCTGAGCTGATTGAAATATCCCTCCTCAATCATCTGGGCTGTGAATCCGAAGTCGGGAAGCACGGCGTGGTCGATTGTGGAATCGTTGAGATGCAGCTGTATCACATTGCCGAAAATCTGGCGGTCGTCGCTCCACACGATAGGATGGCGCAATAGGTATAGCACTGAATCGCGCTCCTCAAACCTCAGGGAATCGCAGATGCCCTGCATGTCAGAGCGGAAAAATCTAACGCGTGGATGAGCTACCAGCACATGCGTGGTATCGACATACTCATAAGCGCGACGGTGCAGGATAGTATCCTCAGGCACGTAGATGGTGTCGTACTGGGGGAAGGTGAAAATCTCTCGGCCGTGCACATACATGGTATCGCCCTGCGAGTATTCCTTAGCGAGGGCGCGGCCGGTGACGTAGCTGCTATCGGCAATCTGGTCGTAATATCCGTATTCGCCAGTGAGCATCGACTGACGTATCGAATCACGTAGCACCATGTTGCCTTTAGCCCAGCCATAGCCAGCCATTTTGTCGTAAAATAGTGTATCGCCTTCGAGCGTGGTGCCGCGCTGCATTTTTACCAGCGAACGCTCATACAGGTTGGCGAGTTCGGTCTCGGTATCGTAGGTGCCATAAGTCGTGAAGATAGTGTCCTGATGGCTTATGATAGTCGACTCAGAGAACAGCTCGGCCAGATGGGCGTCGGTGTTGTAGTAGAGGGTGTCGGTGTGGATAAACAGCGTATCATTCGATTCGGTGATTGAGTTGAGGCGCACATTGCGGTAGAATGTAGCCTCTTTGGTTGAGGGCACATATTCGCCCTGCACCGATACCAGACGATTCTGCTTGTCGGTCAACACGCCTCCAGTATCATAATAACCAAATTCGCTGTACAGGTCGTAGACAAAGCGGTCAGTCTCGAGCTCTACATCGTTGTTGATCATCCTCACTGGTTCGCCCCACAGGGTGGCCAGTTCGGTCTCGCTGCGGTATTTGAGCGAATCGCCGTAGACGAATAGGGTATCGCCTTGCTCCATCCTGACGTTGTAGAAAGCGTCGAGCGATTCTTTCTCGGGATAATAATTGGCGCTGTCGCAGTACATCCACATGCCCCCCTTTGAGAATACCACATTGCCGATCAGGATCAGAAATGAGTCATTGAGCTGCTTGTTGAGTTCGTCGGCATGCTCCAGAAACACGTGCTTGCCGTCCTGTCGGTTGGCCGTTGGCACCTGCGGCTTAATCACCGGCAGCGTGTTTTGCTGCTGCATAGCGGCCGGTAGCCACAGGGGCATTGACACCACAAAGAGCGCGGCTGCCGCTGACAGCCTCGCTCTCCGTGAGATTTTAATATCTTTGGTCTTGGGTGATCTTTTCATTTTATCCATCCTTCGTGCTCGAAGTCGCAGCCTTTCCAGCCGTCTTCAATCTTCACGTAGGTTGTTTTGATCTTGTTGGCGATCCATTTGTCAAGAATCTTCTGCTTGCCTTGCATCTCGTACATGTCGAGTATCAACTGATAATCCTCGGCCAGGTTTGCCTTGTGGGCCTCGATGCGGTTGGTGAGCTTGATTAGCACCACTTGGTCGCGGTCGCGCTTTGGATCCTTCATGATGAAGGCTTCAGAGATTTCGCCCGGCTGCATCGTGGCTACCTTCTTGGCTATTTCTTGCGGTAGCTGCGACATCTCAAATCGGGTAGTGCCGGTCTGGTCGTTGACCATTACGCCGTTGCTGTAGCGCGTGTCTTTGTCCTGCGAGTAATAGCGAGCAGCCTCCTCAAAGGTGATTTTCTTGTTGTCTACGATATCCACTCTCAGAGAATCCAAGCGGCCCACAGCGTCAATCAGGTCTTTGTCGGCCACTTTGGGCTTGAGCAGGATGTGGCGAGTGTTGATGCGGTCGCCACGCTTCTCAATCAGCTGGATTATGTGGTAACCGTATTCCGATTCCACAATCTTCGACACTTTCTTGGTATCATTGAGGTTAAACGCCACTGCAGCGTATTCAGGCACCAGTTCGCCACGGCCCATGAATCCGAGTTCGCCGCCGCGAGCAGCCGAACCCGGGTCTTCGCTATAGAGGATGGCGAGGGTTGAAAATTCTGCCTCGCCCGAAGTTACGCGGTCAGAAAACTCGCGCAGACGCGCCTTGACGTCCTCAATCTCTTGTCTTGGGATTGATGGATTGATGGCCACCACTTGCACCTCGACTTGCAGAGGCACAAACGGTATCGAATCTGGGGGTAGAGAATTGAAGTATTTTCTGACATCTGAGGGAGTGGCCTTGAAATCCTTAGTGAGGTTTTCTTGCACCTGCTCCATGCGCGAGCGGTTGGTGAAGTTGGTCTGGTACATCTCGCGCAGCTCGGGGATGGTGCGGCGGAAGTATTGTTCAACCTTCTCGCGCGAACCAAGCTGAGCAATCAGATAGTTGACTTGTTGGTCCGCTCTCTGCTGGATATACGATGTCTGGGCCTCGATGGTGTCGAGGTCGGCTTGGTGCAAATACAGGCGCTGTATAGCGATTTGCTCGGGAATCACGCAGTAGGGGTCTCCCTTGATGGGGATTCTCTCCTCGAGATATTCCTTGTAGGCTTGCTCCACTTCTGACTTGTAGATCGGTTCGTCTCCGATCATCCAAGCCACCTCTTCGGCTATGTTGTTTTGAGCCCAGGCAGCGTATGCGGCGGTTGCCAAGATGGCCAAAACCAAAAATCTGATTAGTTTCACTATTAGGGATGTTAAATTTTAGGGCAGTTCCGGACGTGGGAACTTGCTTTGGCTAATGCAAAGTTACGAAATAATTGTCATAATTTGAGACATCGGGGCCTAAAATAGATAAAAATATAGACCGAGTGGTCAATTTTAGTAGTTTTTAGGCGTGTCGGGGCTCTCAGATGACTTTGTTCTTTGGTCGCGTGGCCTGGAAATCCTTAAGGTATTCCGGCGTGGAGTAAGCCAAATCGATAAATTCGCGGCGCGAATAGGCCAGGTCGGCCAGGGCCATCATGTCGGTAGCGAGGGGCTCGATGCCGTCGATGAATAGGGCGTTGGGGGCTGTTATTAGGCTCTTGGCTTTCTCGCTGCCGCTGCCGAAAAATAGAGTAGGGTGTCCGAACTCTATTATCGCCTTGTAGCTGTCTTGGTCCAGAATCATCGGTCCCGGAGGCAGCAGGGTATTCAATGCCAAGTCGTATGCTGCTGTGTAAACCTCCATGCGCCGGGCATCGACCATTGGCACGAATATGGTATCCTCAGTGATCTCGTGGCCTGAGAACATTACCTCAGTGGCGAGCAGCTTGAGGGTGCTGACTCCGATCAGCGGGATGTCTAAGGCGTAGGCGAGGCCCTTGGCTTCGCTCAGGCCGATTCTTAGGCCGGTGTAGCTGCCAGGTCCCATCGATACGGCTATGGCATCGAGCTTGAGTTTTTTTTCGCTCAGGAAGTCGAGGCAATCTTTGATCATGCCCGACAGGAGGGCTGCGTGGTTGCGGCTCTCAAAATTCTCTATATGTCGGAGCACCATGCTCTCGGCTGTCAAAGCCACTGAGCAGGGACTGCCTGATGTCTCTATGTTGAGTATTACTGCCATGGGGGAGGCTCAATTTTCGTTTTACGTTGCAAAATTACAGTTTTTTATCCTAATATGAAAATATTTTTTCACTCCTTCCCTCGCATCCTCGGAGAGGCTTAACAAGGTTAACCCCAGGCTGGCAGGCGCGAAGCGACTGGCTGCCTGGGATAGAGATGGTACTGCGTCAGCGAGTCTCGGAGAGGCTCAACAATGGGATATATTAGCATGAAAATAACCATTACTTAACATAATATCGATTATCTATAAAAAGGGGCGATATGAAATCTATATTTTCAC
>JAJBUH010000152.1 GCA_020860445.1 Bacteroidales bacterium
ACCATGTAGGATGTAAGGAATCATTGAGTTTCCTTAGAATCGCTGAGTAGTTACAGTCTTAACAATTAGTTTAAACCATTTCCTACCAAACCTTGAAACGATAGTGAAAGAACGTAAGCACGTAAGCTTTACGTTCTTTAAAGTGGAAATTGAGACTGGATGACATCTATGGGGAGGGAACGGCGCTGGGCGTAGGAGGCGAGCTGGGCGTCAGAGGGACGGCCCACGCTGAAATAGTGGCCCTTGGGCAGATAGATGCCGCAGATGGCCTCGCCCGGCACGATCATGCAGCTCTCGGTGAGGCGCATGCCGGTCTTGGCCTCGACATCAAGGATCTCAAACACATCGCGCTTGAGGGTGTGGTCGGGAGCCGAAGGATAACCGAATGCTATGCGGCAACCCTCGAGCATCGTCTCGGCATAAGCCTCGGTGAGACGGTCGGCCAAGAATTTGACCATCAAGGCATTGTACTCATCGCCCTCGGCGCGGTATTGCTTGCACAGCTCTTCGACGCCGAAGCCGCCGCAGATGGCAAACAGCGTGGCCTCGCCATCGACAAAGTCGGCTACCGACAGTCTATCTCCATCCTCTTGGCGCAACATGGCCAAACGGCGCTCGGTGCCATCGGGGAGGGTAAGCACCACATCGTCGCCCTCGGCGCGAGCCGGGAAGGTCTCGATTACGCTGCGCACCTCGATCAGGCGCTCATTAATCAAGCGGTCGAGCATGCGCTGCGCGTCATCGTATAGTTTGTGGGCCTCTTCGCCACGGGTGGGGTGGTCAAATATGTCGGGCAATTTGCCCGGCACACCCCAAGCCGCAAAGAAAAACGCCCAATTGATATTGCCGCGCACCGTCTCCATCGACGGCTCACCGCTCTGCTTGGCCACAACCCCGTGCAGCACGGGCATCCGCACCCAGCCTTATGCCTATACTGAGGACGTGTCTCCTCATCAGCAGCTCCCCCTTTAGGGGGCTGGGGGGCTACCTCAGCGGCTCCTCCTTTAGGGGGCTGGGGGCTGACTGCTGGTTTGTTGCTGGTTTGCCTTGCTCCCTTTCATACTTATCCCTAATCTCCGCCTGCTTCTTCGCATTATCCGCAATCAGTTGCTCGCGATTCTCGCTGCGCAGGGCGCTTACGATGCGGGCCGTGTCAGCGGCATCGCGTGCGTGGATCACCGGAGCGGTGGTGGCGGTGGCAATCTTTACGGCAGTATGCAGCGGGGTGGTTGTGGCGCCACCTATTATGATAGGCAGGTCTACGCCCTGGCGCATGCCCTCCTCGGCCACGCGTATCATCTCGGTAAGCGAGGGGGTGATCAGGCCGCTGAGGCCGATGGCATCGGCTCCGATTTCGCGCGCCTTATTAATTATAGTGTCAGGCTCAACCATCACGCCGAGGTCGGTGACCTCGACGCCATTGCATGCCAGCACCACGCTCACGATATTCTTGCCAATATCGTGCACATCGCCCTTGACAGTAGCAACCACCACCCGAGGAGCATTCTTGTCGTGGCCGCTCGAATCCAATCGTGGCCGCTCGTGGCTATCGAGGGAATCGTGGCCGCTCGAGGTGGCTGACGCAGTAACAGAAGATGGGATGGAATCGATTTTCATCGATTCTTCCGCGTTAGCCACTCGAGCGGCCACGATTCCCTCGATGCCCACGAGCGGCCTCGATGATGAGGCTGCTTTGATATACGGGGTCAATGCATCGACGGCTTGCCTCATCACGCGGGCGCTCTTTACTACTTGGGGCAAAAACATTTTGCCCTCGCCAAACAGCTGGCCCACGCGCTCCATGGCTGGCATCAACAGGTCGCTGATGACCGCTATCGCGCTGCCGCACTGAGGCATAGCCTCGAGCGCATCAGCGGCTATGGTCGATGTGTCGCCTCGGAGCATAGCCTGCGCTATCCTTTGGTCCACGCTCAGCTGCTCCCCCTCTACGGGGCTGGGGGGCTGCGCTTGGGTGGTGTCTTTTTGCATCTTCGATGCAAACTCAATCAAACGCTCGGCTGCCTCGGGGCTGCGATATAGGATCACATCCTCGACCACCTGGAGTAGGTCGGCTGGGATGTCGGTGTATAGTTGCACCATCTGCGGATTGACGATGGCCATGTCCATGCCAGCCTGGATGGCATGGTACAGAAACACTGCGTGCATCGCCTTGCGCACATCGTTGTTGCCTCGGAATGAGAAGGATAGGTTGCTGACTCCGCCCGACACCTTGGCACCGGGCAGATTCTGCTTAATCCAGCGCGTAGCGTCGATGAAGTCGCGCGCATAGCGGTCGTGCTCGGGCATGCCGGTGGCAACCGCCAATATGTTGGGGTCGATTATGATGTCATTTGGATTGAATCCGTTGCCCACGAGCAAGTCATAGGCGCGGCGCGCCACCTCGATTTTACGCTCGTATGTGTCGGCTTGGCCGCGCTCGTCAAATAGCATCACCACTGCGGCCGCGCCGTAGAGCATGATGGTGCCGGCGTGCTCCAAAAACTTCTCTTCTCCCTCTTTCAGACTGATCGAGTTGACAATGCCTTTGCCTTGCAGGCACTGCAGTCCGGCTTCGATGGTGGCCCAATTGCTCGAGTCAACCATCACTGGGACTCGGGCGATGTCGGGTTCTGATGCTATCAGGTTGAGAAATTGGGTCATGGCCTCGGGCCCTGGAATCATGGCATCGTCCATGCACACGTCGATGACTTGGGCACCAGCTGCCACCTGGGCATGGGCCACATCGAGGGCTTCGTCATATTTGCCCTCGCGGATTAGGCGTGCGAATTTGGCCGAACCGGCCACATTGGTACGCTCGCCCACATCGGTGAAGTTCTCACCGATGCTAAGAGGCTCCAGTCCAGAGAGATGGGTGAGCTGGTCGGGCTGGTACTCGCCGCGCTTGTATCGGTCAATCAACAGGGATAAGCGGCTCTTTTGGCCAGATGCCTCGACAGCCTTGGCGAGGGCGGCGATATGCTCGGGAGTGGTACCGCAGCAGCCGCCCACGATATCGACAAGTCCCTCGGCGAGGTATTTGCTCATGTCTGCGGCAAACATCTCTGGGGTTTCGTCGTAGCGGCCCTCGATATTTGGCAGTCCGGCATTGGGGTACACAGCCACGCGGGTAGGACAAACAGCCGCGAGGCGCCTCAGGTAGGGCAGCAGATGGCGAGCGCCATAGCCGCAGTTGAGACTCACGGCGTAGGGACGCGCATGGGTCACTGAGGTGCAGAAAGCCTCGACAGTCTGACCCGAGAGTGTGCGTCCCGAGGCATCCGATAGGGTGCCGGAGACGATTACGGGGATATCCTGGCTGATTTCGCGTATGGCTTTGAGCGCGGCTTTAGCGTTGAGTGTGTCAAATACGGTTTCGATGATGAGTAAGTCTACGCCAGCATCGATTAGGGCGCGCACCTGCTCGCTGTAGGCTTGGTGCATCTGCTCGAATGTGAGTTCGCGATAGCCGGGCCGATTGACATCGGGCGACATCGACAGGCAGCGGTTGGTGGGCCCAAGGCTCCCAGCCACATAGCGCGGATGCTCGGCGGTGGAATATTTGTCGGCTTGCTCGCGAGCTATGCATGCAGCGGCTGCCGAGAGGTCGGCTGCGCGGTGCTGCAAGTCATAGTCGGCAAGCGATATCTGGTTGCTGCTGAATGAATTGGTGGTTATGATGTCGGCTCCAGCCTCTAAGTATTGTCGATGGATATCGGCCACGATGTCGGGACGCGTGAGGCACAGCACATCGTGGCAACCGGCTGCGGTGTGGCCGTCAAGCACGTAAGCCTCGGCCCCCAGGCCGTAGGACTGTGCCATAGTGCCCAAGCCGCCGTCAAGAATAAGAATTTTTTCGGGATTGGGATTCACTGTATACAGGTGGGATTGGTGAGTGAGGGCTATTTGGCTGAGAAGGCGAGGGCATCAAGCTTCATCTGCTTGACCATTGCCAACAGGCCGTTGCTGCGAGTGGGGGAGAGGTGTTCGCTCAGGCCGATGGCGTCGATGAAATGCAAGTCGGCATCGAGTATCTCCTGCGGCGTATGGTCGTTGAGCACACTGATCAGCAGCGAGATGATGCCCTTGACGATGATGGCATCGCTGTCGGCAGTGTAGTGCACCTTGCCGTCTTTAAGCTCGGCGTTGAGCCACACGCGGCTTTGGCACCCCTCGATCAGATGCTGGGGAGTCTTGTATTTCTCATCAATGGGTGGCAGGGCATTGCCCAAGTCGATGATGTAAGCATAGCGATCCATCCAATCATCGATGTCGCTAAATTCATCGATTATCTCTTGCTGCTTTTCGTTGATAGTCATAATATGGGGGTATTAATTATCGAGGATGAGCGTGGCCGAGCGAGGGAATCGTGGCCGAGCGAGTGGCTAACGCAGGACCCCGACCCGAAGGGTCGTGGCACTCGACTGCCTTGCTGGCTCCTATTACTCATTGCTCATTACTCATTACTTAGACAAGAGTTGCTCCAGGGTCTCGCCGACGGCGCGGAGGGTGGCGGGGTCGATGTTTGAGAGGTTGTCGGCATGGGTGTGCCAAGCTGGCGGGAAGGTGCCGGTGGTGGGGTTGTTGCTCTCGATGATGTCGATGGCCGGGATGCGAGCCATGATGAAATACACATGGTCGTCAACTACGGCTCCGCCCAAGCGGTCGGGGAATCGCTTGCCATGGCCAGCCTTGCGTGCGGCTTGCCATACCTTGTCATTGACTGACGGACAGGCGTATTCGCTATGATATTCACGGGGAAACACTGCATCCTTGCCGCCCACCATGTCGAGCAGCACGGCATATTGCACGCGGTCCAGGTCGAGGGTAGGGTGTTCGAGCCAATACTGTGTGCCAAGGGCCCAACTGTCGGTATCTTCGTCGAGTTGTGGCTGGTCGCTGCGTCGGCCATAGTCCTCTGCATCGACAAGCAGGATGTCTACTCCACATTTGGGTGGATTCTGGGCGAAATGGCGAGCCAATTCCAAAATCACGGCTACGCCCGATGCGCCATCGTTGGCGCCGTCGATTGGTTTCTCTCTCAGGTCGGCATCAGCCTCCTGGTCGGCCCAGGGGCGCGTGTCCCAGTGGGCGAGCAGCAGCACTCGGTCGCTGGCCGAGGGGTTGAACTGCGCCGAGATATTGGTGATGTCGAGGCGGTCGCCATTGTAAGCGGTGAGGGTAGTGCGCTGGGCGGTCACGCTGTCGGCACCGTAGCTCTTGAGCTTGTCTTCAATCCACTTGGCGCAAGCCTTGGCCGAGGCGCTGCCCGGCACGCGAGGTCCGAAGGCTACCTGCTGGGTCACAAACTGATAAGCGCTGTCAGCATTGAAATTGAAGTTGCGCTCGGGGGCGGCCTCAGCGGTAGCTGTCGCGGCTTTGGTGCCAGCCGATGAGCAGCCACCCATAGCGATGATAGCCATTATAGGAATGATTTTCAATAAATTTACCATAGACAAAGCAATTATAGGGCAGCCAGCCTAATAGGGTAGGATTCCTATGCAGCCTAGGATTCCTAAGCTGCCAGGCTGGGCCCTGGCAGCCAATAAAAAAAGGGTAAGCTTACTACATCGCACCGCTACGACCCCCTACCCTTGCTTCGGTCAAGACCTGGGGGAATTCGGGGGGAGCTGGTCGTGTAGGACTTACCCGACTGCAAAGGTAGGCATTATTTTTGGATTGACAAAATATTTTTGTCAATTTTTGAGAAAAAAGGCCGCAAGCGGCCTGTAGACCATAAAACCATAAGGGCATAAAACCACGGGCCTGGCGGCCTGTAGACCATAAAACCACAAGGGCAT
>JAJBUH010000060.1 GCA_020860445.1 Bacteroidales bacterium
ATGCCTGTGTTCCAGCAACTGCACTCATTCGTCTAATAGAAAAATAGCGCCAACCGTGTAGGATGTAAGGAATCATTGAGTTTCCTTAGAATCGCTGAGTAGTTACACCAAAAGCTCAGAACTATTAACGCCCTCTGAGTGTTGTTTAAGTACCATTTAGTACTTTTGCAGAGTTTCTTCCCACCTTAATACCATAACCAGTATGCGTCACTCTTATATTTTCCTTGCCAACGGCTTTGAAGAAATCGAAGCCCTTAGCGTAATCGACATCCTGCGCCGCGCCGGAATGAGCATTAGCTCTGTATCAATCAACGACACTCCCGCTGTGACCGGTGCTCATGGCGTGACTGTTGCCGCCGACTGCCTCTATACCGAGGTTAGAGATTTCAACGATGCACCTTGGCTGATTATCCCTGGCGGCATGCCGGGTGCTACCAATCTGGCCAACTGCGCCCCACTCTGTGAATTGCTCAAGGCCCACGCTGCCGATGGCGGAAATATCGCCGCTATCTGCGCCGCTCCGGCCGTAGTGCTCGCCCCTCTCGGAATCCTCAAGGGCAGGGAGGCCACATGCTATCCCGGCTTCGAGGCTGAATGCAAAAAATGCGGCGCCAAGATGCACGACGCTCCCGTGATCGTAGACCGCAACATCGTCACTGGCAACGGCCCGGCTTCGGCCATGCGCTTTGCCCTCACCATAGTGCAGCAGGCTCTTGGCGATGCCAAGGCTCAAGAGGTAGGCAGCGGCTTGCTATACTATCCCAAGCAAATGAATTTCTATTTCTAATCGAAACACATATCCTTACTTCTCGCCCCGAGCCATCTGGGCGAGAACGATTTGGGCCTCTGGGCCGAGATTGAAAAGCAAATCGAGGATGCAGAGATTGGGTACGAATCCCAATCTTTGCATCCTCACTTGGTAATATGGCACATCCTGAATGTCAGGAAATTGGTTGTTGCGAAAATCACGCGCCTCGGGCACGGGGCCGGAGGCTGAGAGGTCGAGATATTCGACCGGGGTGGGCAAGTGCAGCATCGAGCGCACCTCGGTGTCGATCTGGGCGTCAAATTGGGTGATGGGCATCTCGCGCATCTTGAGCCAGGGCAACAGGCGGTCGATGTAAAATTCGAAATAGGGGGTACGGCCGTAGGCAGATTCCAAGGATATCAGATGGTCGGACCACCACTGGCCATGGTCTGAGACCACCACTTGGTCCCAGCGCAGGGGCATGTATTGGCCGGGCTGCCGCTCTTTGAGGGCGGGTTTGCTCACCGGCACTGTCAGGCGCAGCGGCCCTTGGGCGTCGACAATATCGCAGCGGTGCACCGACTTGAAGCGCTTGTCATAGCGCATGCCGATGTCGACGATGGCCCGGTCGCACCCAGCCATAGCCGCATAATATCTCACCGACCCATAATATTGCGGCGCAAATATCCCTACCACTTTTGACTTTTGACTTTTGACTTTTGACTTTTGACTTAAAACGCTCTGCGTAGCGTTTCGATTTCTTCTTCGACATCGGTGCCGGTCATGGTGCGGCGGCGACGCAGTACAGCGGCAAAACGGTCGGCGATGGTAGCCACTTGGCGGTTGGAATACAGGCGTTCAAGGTAATTGTAGGTCTTGTTGAAGATGGCATCGATCTCGTCCTGTTCGAGCGAGCAGCTCTGGGTGCCTTCCTCCTCGACGATGCGCCTCATGGCGTCTAAGCGCTCCTGAGCCAGGGGTTTGCGCAGATGCACCATCGACCGGCACATCACATTGCCCAGCACCATGCCGGTGAGCATCTGGTACTGGCGCACCATCTCGTTCCAAGCGATTTTGGCCGACATGCGCGGGTTGCCGTCGAAATAAAAGTCGGGGGTAAAGGCTATCCCTTCGCCGTCGGGACGGTCCATCGACACCTCGCGCAGCATTGAATACTGGTCGTATATGTTGAGCGATATCACCATGCCGGTGAGTCCAAAGCTCTTGTCTTCTTCGTCTGAATATGCAAACATCGTAATAGTTGTGAGTTATGAGTTGTGAGTTAATAGTTGTGAGTTAATAGTTGTGAGTTAATAGTTGTGAGTGGTGAGTTGGAGCTGCCATGCTTACTCATAACTCATAACTCACAACTATTAACTATTTGTCTGGGTTTGCGGTGGTGAAGACGCGATTCCAGCGGATGCCTCCGTTGAAGATCGACTTGTCTTTGTCGAACGATACCACAACAAACAGCGGCGTGCCTACCACATGATCCTCGGGCACAAAGCCCCAGAAGCGTGAATCGAGCGAGTTGTCTCTATTGTCGCCCATCATGAAGTAGTAGTCCATCTTGAAGGTGTAATCCTTGGCCGGCTGCCCGTCGATATAGGCTTGGCCGTTGGCGAAATACGCCTCGGGATGGCCCTCGTAGTTGCGTATGCAGCGCTCATACAGCTGCCAATTCTCCTCGGTGAGGGGTACGGTCAGGCCCTTGGCGGGTATCAGCACTCCGCTCTCTCCGCCCCAGTTTGAGGTGCTCCAGCTGGCTCCCAGTCCGGCCGGGTACATTTCGCCGAGGCCGGTGATGAAGACATCGTTGACCTTGGCTTTCTGTGTTATCAGGCCTTGGGCGGTCAGACCCTCGACCATCTCGTCGGTGAGGGGGATGTTGTAGAAATGCTGGTTGAGGTCAAACCCGAGGTTCTTGGCCAGGAACTGGCGGTGCTCCTCGGCCACGCCCGAGATGTCCTCGGGGGTGATGCCGTACTGGTCGGCAATCTCCTGGGTGTAGGGGTGAGGGGAGGTGACGAAGTAGCGGAACTGCGCATGCTGGGGCTGCTTCATGGCTACGCCGTCGATCAGGATTGTGTCGTTGACAATCCTGAGGGTCTGGCCGGGGAGGCCCACGGCGCGCTTGACATAGTTGGTGCGGCGGTCTACGGGACGGTACAGGATCTTGCCAAAGGTGGCCTCGTCGCGGTTGACGCGCTCCCAGCCGAAGGTGCGCACCAGGTCGTAGTAGTTGGCTGTCTCTTCAAATTTCGAGGCCACGGTGTCGCCGGCGGGGAAGTTGAATACTACGATGTCGCCAGCCTCGACGGAGCGCAGCCCCTTGAGGCGGTGGTAGTCGTTTTGGGGCCACGACAGGTAGCTGTCGGTGTTGACGATGGGCAGCTTGTTGTGGACCAGCGGGAAGTGGATAGGGGTGATAGGCACGCGCGGTCCGTAGGTCACTTTGTTGACCACCAGGTAGTCGCCGGTGAGCAGGGTCTTCTCAAGCGAGGATGAGGGGATCATGTAGTTTTGGCCCAGGAAGGCGAAGATGAAGTACACCAGGATTATGGCGTAGACGATGGCGTCGACCCAGCTCATCACGCTGCGCACGGTCTTGCTCTTTGAGCGCTTCCACCACGTAAAAGGGATGTAGCCGGTGATGTATATGTCGAATAGCAGGAAGCCCAACAGGGCGAGCCACCAATTGCCGATCCAGGCTACCCACACGATGAAGATTACGGCCACTATGCCGAATCTCACCCAGCGCGTGGGCTTGTTGTCTTTTACTCGCCTGATAAAATCCTCCTTGGCGCTCAATTTCTGCCTATGATTTCGTTTGTGTTGCGTCACTATTTACTTTGATTAAATGATTAATATATTTTTACTAAAGAGTATCGGGTCAAACCACAGATTTTCACAGATTCGCACAGATTTTAGATTGTGTAATCTGTGATTATTTTTTTTATTCTTGTCTCCATCAGAATCTGTGTAAATCTGTGAAAATCTGTGGTTTGATTTCCATAATATCTTCCGTGGTTTTAAAGTCCTAGCTGACGGGGATTTCGCGGTTGATGGATTGGTCGAGCGAGATGAGGGTCTCGGTGCCGGTGACACCGGGTATCACCTGTATCTGGTCGTTGAGCAGGCACATCAGATGCTCGTTGTCGCGAGCGTAGACCTTGATCAGCATCGAGTAGGGGCCGGTGGTGAAATGGCATTCCACCACCTCGGGGATCTTCTCGAGCTGCGGCACCACCTCGCGGTACATCGAACCGGTCGACAGCGACACGCCTATGTAGGTGCATGTCATGTAGCCCAGCTCTTTGGGGTTGACATGATAGCCCGAGCCGGTGATCACTCCCAAATCGGCCATGCGTTGTATGCGTTGATGCACTGCCGCACGCGACACTCCGCACTCCTCGGCCACATCCTTCGACGGGATGCGCGCGTTGCGGATTACTATGCTTAGGATCTGGCGGTCCAGATTGTCTATTTTTTCCATTTTATTGGCTATTCAAAAAGACCTATTTCTTTTACAACCTACAAAATTAGGAAAAATTCTTCACCCAACTACCATTTTCCCCCAAAAATCTTGACATTTTGCCACAAAAATCCCTCACTTTTCTCAGATGGTCGCCTCGGAGAGGCGGTATTTGGTTAACCCCACTCAGCGGAGCAAAGCGACGCTGGGTGGGGTAGGAAGTCAATTAATTCTTTTTGCCGCTGCCGATGAGGTCAGTGTTTTCGATGCCTTGGATGCGACGCGGCCAGAAGTGGAATGAACCGAAGCGATAAACCACAGTTAGCTGCACACTGCGCATGTGCTCAGCATAGCTAATATTTGTTGAGCGATAATCAGTGTTGACCGACCGTGAGACTGAGCGTGGTGAATGGCCAGTGAATGGACAGGTTACATCCAGCTCTATACGGAGCCTATTTTCGGCACCGAAGGCCTTTGATAGGGATAAGACATGGAAAACTCCGGATGAACCATACTCTTTGGTATTGGAATAGAGACCAAAATTGCGTG
Source organism: Bacteroidales bacterium (assembly GCA_020860445.1). Lineage (GTDB taxonomy): Bacteria > Bacteroidota > Bacteroidia > Bacteroidales > Muribaculaceae > CAG-873. The sequence continues at coordinate 4,773 of JAJBUH010000060.1, forward strand.
GGTTCGCACTTACCATCGCCTCTATCTCAAATTTGGCAGGGAGCGTTTGGCGCACACTGAAATACTGGCACTTATAAATCCAACCTTGGTTGCTGATTCCAGCCGCCTTGTCCTTGATTTTCTCGTAGGATAGCTGGGTCTGTAGTATTATGAAAGTCTTGGACCAGGGCCGATAGGTCAGGCTGACATAGTGATCAAATTGAAACCTACTGCCAGCATTGGCGTAAGTGTGGTAGATATGGTCACCCACGCTGCTATAAACTCCTACAATTTGGCCATCTGACCAAACCATACGAGCGGAATAGTCGAGCGAAAGGGGGCCGTTGTAGGAATATCGAAATTGCACATAAGAATGCTTGACCGTCGATAGATCAGGATTGCCCGTATTGGTATAATTTGGGCTTTCAAACACGGCAGGATTGAGATAATCAATACCTGGGCGCAAAATATATTGGCCGTAAGTTAGGCGGAAATAATTGGTCCGATTAGCGTTGAAGCTGAGTGCAGCGATTGGCACCACGTCATTAAAATCTCGGTGATAGGGGTCAAAGTCGCCCGAGAGGGAATGAGCCATCAATCTGGAATATTCATATCTCATGCCTACACGCAATCCCCATTTGCCCAGATTGACCCTATAGTCGGCGTAAGCTGCTCCAACATGAGTAGTGTGACGGAAATGGTCAAGGTCTGTGCCCTCGCCCACATATTCTAGATCGGTGCGCGAGCGGTTCAGGCGGTTGATGTATTTTGCGCCAAGTTCGAGCGTATGCTTTTCGCCAAATGGACGAGTGTAGTCTATCTGGCCAGTGTTTTCAAGAAAAGTTGCTCTCTGGTCGGTATTTACTCCTGTATACCCTACTGGCAAGGACTCAATATCAAGATATTCTTCCTCAGACTCAGCCCGATTATGGTAATTTTCCACCCGGTATGAG
>JAJBUH010000222.1 GCA_020860445.1 Bacteroidales bacterium
CGCTGCGCCGTGATCTTTGGCTAAGCCTCAGCCACGGACTTTTGCGCATGAGCCTATTTTTGAATTGACCAACACTCTTTGCAATATTTAATGATTAGAAACACAATTTTTAACAATTGACTACTCCCAAAGGGTAAAAAATCGGTCAAAATGTGTCTATTCAGTAGAGTTTTTGGTCATTTCAGGATGTCGAAGCTATCGACATAAATTTCGGTGATATGATGCTTGATTGTGTTGCGGTCCTCCCATACTCGGGTACGGATTTTGCCCTCGACAAGCAGCCGAGTGCCCTTGCGGATGTATTTCTCAGCAATCTCGGCCGACTGGTCAAACATCACAATGTTGTGCCACTCGGTGCGCTCAGGGATTTCGGCACCTGAGGCAGAGCGGCGAGCCCTCTCAGTGGTTGCGAGGGTGAATGTCGCCAAGGGGCGACTCTCTATGTAACGGATTTCGGGGTCGCGGCCTACGTACCCCATCAGGATGGCTTTGTTCAAAATGAAAAATGAGAAATGAAAAATAACGATTGTGGTCTCTATGATAATAACGTGAGATGGCAATTTTATTGTTGATCCAGTTTAGGTATCCTAGGCAGCCTAAGATTCCTACTCTGCTATCTTAGGAAGCGCGGCGCTGGCAAGAATACGCCAAATGATATGCCCAGATTCCAGTTGCGAGCCGGATGTGACGCATAGTTGCCATAAGCCACCAGGGTGGCGAAGGGAAGGCTGTAGCTGATGTCGAGTTCTCCGAAAAATTCGGGATGGCTCAGCCAATGCTTGCAGTACACTGCTTGGCCATCATGATTCTCAATCTTGCGCAAGGGCATGAAGGCATAGCCTGACAGGCGGAACGACACATTGGTGTTGAGCTTGTAGATCGGCACCAGACCAGCAGCGGCAAACGAATTGGAGCGGAATGCGCCATTGTAGGTGTTGTAGCTCGAAGGCGTAGGCTGGAAAGCCGGAGCCGCTACCATCGAGGCGTAATAGTCGCCCATCAGTTTGCGCGAACTGATCAGCACATCGCCCTCCAAGCCAAATGCGAAATGACGCCCCAGATCGAAATATGTGCGGGCTATGGCTTCGCCCTGCACCCATTTGGGATGTTTTTTGACCTCTGTCCTGCCCTCAACTGGTCCAACTATCTCTTTGTAATGCCCAAGCACGCCCATGGCCCCAAAGCTGAAATATTTGCCCTGGGTGGGGAAATTGAGGTCATCGAGGGTGTTGGATGAGAATTTCAAGAACAGCTGCCCCAATTTGTAGCGCACATGGTCGCGATGGCCGAATGATTCGACATCCCCCACAGGCTTGTAAAAATCGTCATTTAGATGTCCGTAGCCTCCGCCGATAGCACCGTCCCAGTTGGTGCCGAGAGCGAGAGCCCACTTGAGGCGACCGAAATATTCGATATCGTGGATAAACGATGGCGACTTCTTCTCAAAAAACATATAGTCGTCTTCATAATACTTCTCCCTAAAAGCTACTGCCTCCAGTTCAATCGCCGATGGCTGCGGGGTGTGGAGGAACAGGCGAGAGGTGAGCAACGCTCCAAGATAGCTCTGGCCTAACCATACGCCGACATTGGCCGAGACTGAGTTGAAGCTAAGGGTCGAGTACCCGGCATTGACATACACATAGCCTAGAGCCGACGATGTGAGGTAACCGCCGATGCCAACCTTGAAGTTGTCTTTGACCGATGCCTTGAGCTTGAGCAAGAACAGACCTGTCGAATCATTGTAATAGGCATGAGGCACGAAATCCCGTAGCTTGCCCGGCGATATGGCCCGATAGTAGGCGTGGCGAGCCTTTTCGATGCCAAATGTGTCGGAATGGGTGTGAAACAGATACTCCAAATACTCATTCTGCCTTGGTGACGCCCCCGTCACCTTGACCGAGTCGAAACGCAGATAGGGCGAGTGTGACTTAAACACGCGACGCCTCAATTCGCGGTCTTGCGCCGGTACGCGACTCTTGACGCGCCCCTTGATCGAATCCATCATAGCCATGGCTCCGTCATAGCCAATCTTGTAGATTTGGTTGGCCTTGGGGAAATCCAACAGTCCAAACTCATTCAAGTCATAGCGGATGCGTATGCCATCGGCCGGGTCGAGGTAATAGTCATTATTCTGGATAACCAGATTATCGAGCTGGTCCATTATCGAGGTCTGAGGACCAATGTTCTCTGATGCAACCACGATGCCAAGGATGAAATCGGGAGCGAAAGTCTCCTTCATCACATCCACCGGGAAGTTGTCATATAGGCCACCGTCATAAAGGGTCATGCTGTCAATCTGGGTGGGCTGGAACACGATGGGAAAACTCATCGAGGCGCGTATCGAATAGCCCAAGTCGCCCGACCCGAGCACAACCTTATGCTTAGCCGCTGCGTCTGACGCTACGCAGCGAAAAGGCACGAACAGATTGTCGAAATTGCCTCCGCACTGCGCCGTATAGCCCGCAAACAGGTCCATAAAGGCGAAATTCATAGGCATGGGCGAAATCACCGATGCCATCACAGCATCCTTGGCAGCTTGTATCGAATCCTTGCCGCTCGAGATGGGAATGGTAATCATGGCAGGCGAGGGATTGTCAGATGCGAAATAATAACTGAGAGCCGGGTCAATCTGCCCGGTCGACCAGTAAGAGAAAGGTTTGGACAATATCAAATCAAGCATCTCCTTGGGGGTATATCCGGCGGCATACAGTCCGCCAATGATAGCGCCCATCGAGGTGCCTGTCACATAATCAATTGGGATATCATTCTCTTCAAGAGCTTGGATTACGCCTATGTGGGCTATGCCCTTGGCTCCGCCTCCGCTCAGCACCAAGCCGATTGACTGCTGACGCGTGTAGACTGAATCGGGCAGGGCCAAAGACGATGACTGGGTCGCTTCCTGGCCCTGCATGGTGCCAACGGAAGCGCCCCAAATCAAAGTTGCCACAAGGGCTCGCTTCATAATTTTCTCCATTTCTCTCCTCTATATAAACAGTTGACGTAATTACAACGCCCAGCCCTCCCAAGTGGTTCAGTCATACCTTATGTCCTTACGGTCTTAAAATCCCCACAAACATTTATCTAAATACAAATTAAAATTCGTAACTTTGCAAAAAATTTGAATAATGAAAGACAATGGGCGACTTTTGATACTTGTCACCAATGATGACGGCATCGCAGCCAAGGGGCTGATGCACCTGGTGGATTGCGTAAAAGATAAGGGCGACGTGGTGGTCGTGGCTCCCGACCATCCACAGTCGGGCATGTCATCGGCCATCACCGTGGGCGCTCCGCTACATATCACTGCCCACCCAGACCAGCACGGCGCCCGGGTATTCTCTGTCTCTGGCACACCAGTCGATTGTGTGAAGTTGGCTATGCACAGCATACTGTCGCGACGCCCCGACCTGATACTGTCGGGCATCAACCACGGCTCAAACTCTGGCACAGCAATCACCTACTCCGGCACCATGGGAGCCGTGATGGAGGGTTGCATGAATGGCATACAGTCGATAGGATTCTCACTGCTCCACCATTCGCTCAAGGCCGACTTCTCAATGTCGACACGCATCGTGGTCGACATCATCGACAAGACCCTCGAGCATCCGCTGCCATTCTGGACAGCCCTCAATGTAAACATTCCGGCTTTGGTGGTGCCAAAGGGTGCGCGCGTGTGCCGTGCCGCTCGCGGTCATTGGAGCGAGGAGTATGAGCGATACACCGACCCGCAGGGCAACCCATTCTATTGGCTCACTGGCCGATTTGTCAACGATGAGCCCCAGGCCACTGACACCGACGAATACTGGCTCGGTGAGAAATTCGCCTCGGTGGTACCAGTCACGCCCGACCAGACTCTCGACTCAGCAATCCCAGCACTCTCCAACATCTATGATATCAACTAATATCTTATGCAAGAGAAAATCATAATCCTCGACTTCGGATCGCAGACCACTCAGCTCATCGGACGCCGCGTGCGCGAGCTCAACACCTACTGCGAAATCGTGCCTTACAACAAATTTCCAGCCGACGACCCCTCGGTCATTGGCGTAATCCTATCGGGCGGCCCATTCTCGGTGTATGATGCCAAAGCTTTCAAGCTGGCTCTCGACGGCATCCATGGCCGCTATCCGCTGCTGGGCATCTGCTATGGCGCCCAACTGATGGCTTACGACAATGGCGGAACGGTAGAACCGGCCGCTACTCGCGAGTATGGACGCGCTCACCTCTCTGAGGTTGACCATCACGACCCGCTGATGCGCGACATCCCCGTGGGCGCACAGGTATGGATGAGTCATGGCGACACCATCACCTCGCTACCCGAGACATTCAAGGTAATCGCCTCGACTGCCAAGGTGCGCTGCGCCGCATACCGCGCCGAGGGTGAGAAGCTCTGGGGCGTGCAATTCCACCCCGAGGTGTACCATAGCGAGTGCGGCACTCAGCTGCTGCGTAATTTCGTGGTCGACATCTGCGGCTCAAAGCAGGACTGGAGCGCGGCATCGTTTATCGAATCGACCGTGGCCGCTCTGCGCGAACAGCTCGGCGACGACAAGGTAGTGCTCGGCCTGAGCGGCGGCGTTGACTCATCAGTGGCTGCTGTGCTACTCAATCGCGCTATCGGCGACCGCCTCACCTGCATCTTTGTCGACCATGGCATGCTGCGCAAAAATGAGTTCCGCGATGTGCTCCGCGACTACCAGGGCCTCGGACTGAATGTAATCGGCATCGATGCCTCTGAGAAATTCTTTGCCGACCTGGCCGGTGTAACCGACCCGGAGAAGAAGCGCAAGATTATCGGCCGCGACTTCATCGAGGTATTTGATGCCGAGGCACAGAAGCTCACTGATGTGAAATGGCTGGCCCAAGGCACCATCTACCCCGACTGCATCGAGTCGCTCTCGATCACCGGCACCACCATCAAGAGCCACCACAATGTGGGCGGGCTGCCCGAGAAGATGCACCTCAAGCTGTGCGAACCCCTGCGCCTGCTCTTCAAGGATGAGGTGCGCGCCGTGGGCCGCGAGTTGGGGATGCCCGAGCGCTTGATCAAGCGTCACCCATTCCCGGGCCCGGGCTTGGCTGTGCGCATCCTCGGCGACATCACCCCTGAGAAGGTAGGAGTGCTGCAAGATGCCGACGACATCTTCATCCAAGGGCTGCGCGACAATGGGCTGTACGACCAGGTATGGCAAGCCGGCGTGATCCTGCTGCCAGTGCAGAGCGTGGGCGTGATGGGCGATGAGCGCACCTACGAACGCGCCGTGGCCCTCCGTGCTGTCACCAGCACCGATGCCATGACCGCTGACTGGGCCCACCTGCCCTACGAGTTCCTGGCCAAGGTCTCGACCGACATCATCAACAAGGTCAAGGGCGTCAACCGCGTCTGCTACGACATCTCCTCCAAACCCCCAAGCACCATTGAGTGGGAGTAAAATCCAACCCCTACCCATAGCCTCCCCATCCAATGTATCCGTATGGCGGCTACCGTGGTGAGCCACTTGGTGGTTCGCGCCCCTCAAAAGTTGCACAATCCAAATTGGATTGTGCAACTTTTTGATTACTTGGATGATAACTCAAAATTTTTTTGATATTTTTGCTCAATCTTTCGCCAAAATTCTTTGTTAATATGAAAAGAAACCGTAACTTTCCATCTTTAGGGGTTAGTTGGGGAATTCCTACTGTACAGAAGGGTT
>JAJBUH010000065.1 GCA_020860445.1 Bacteroidales bacterium
TCTATCCTCAAATACGAGAAGCATTTCAAATTCGACAGACACTGTCAGTCGAATTGTTGAAAGAAATTCGACAGACACTGTCAGTCGAATTTAGCGATCCAAGAGAAGGTACGTAAACGTTCAATGATAGTTGCGTAAGGGTTAACCCCGCTCTGAATGAGGGGGTTGACATTATTTAGCAAACTTGGATTTTAGGATTGTTTAACAAATCAGCAGGTTGTCCGACATTTGCAAATTTGTGCTAATCTTTTTTTGTTCTCTCCGTGTTTTTTTTCGTCGGCTTCGCGTCAGGGCTGGTCGGCCCTCATCGAGGCTATGATGGGGGTCTCCAGTATCCTCAGGACGGCCTGCCACTTGACGCTGTAGGTGAAGGCCCCCGGCCTCTGGGGGTCGCGCTCTATGCGGATGAACCTGTAGCCCTTCTCGAACCTCTGGGAAAAGAGGTGGTAGGCGTGGTTCTCGTAGTACACCAGCTTGACGCGCCGGCGGTCCTTGGACATGAACATGTAGACGTCGCCGTTGAAGGGGGTTGCGACCCGACTTGGCCTTGACCATCTCCAGTATCCGCTGGTCGCCGCAGCGCATGTCGGTGAAGTCGGGCAGGTAGTAGAAGTTCCTCAGGCCGTTGATGCTCAGCATAGCGCCTCCAGCTTCCCTGCCCACTCCGAGAGCTCGCGGCAGCTTAGGTTGTTGCGCATTATGCTGGTGCCGTCGGCGAGGCAGACGGTGACCTTGGCTATCTTCTTCTGGGGTGTGCTGCTTTCCGCAGCCTGCTGGGCCGTCGCTTCCGCCTTGGGCCGCTTCGGCTCGTCGTGTATGACTTTCACCTGCACCATCCTCTGGGACGCCGCGCGCATCCAGTTGTTGAAGACCTTCGGGTCCACGCCGTAGTTCTTGGCGAACTCCTCCACGGAGACGCCGTTGGGGTAGCCCTCCTCGCGGTAGCGGGTGAGTAGCTTGTTGAGATCTTGGCTGCTGATCATTGTCGGTAATTTTTGGTTCGGCAGCAAAGGTATGTGTTTTATCCCAATACCCATTGAACGTTTACCCTAAAATAATATTTTATTATTATTGCTTTTCCAATCGAACTCTTCCGTATGGAGTCTTGGGTACAGAATTTTCGATTGCAAAAATTATTGAGCTAATCAAAACTTTTTCCTTTTTATACGTAGGCGTTGAAGAAATGATACAAAAGGCCTTGACATTCCTGTCAAGGATTTAGTTGCGCGAAGGTGAACGTTTCGCGCATATCGGCGGGGAGGGGAGCTTCGGGCCTGATATTGACCGGATATATTCTAAGCCGAGAATCCGCTTTGGATACGATATTGAGAGCAATCCTCTTCTCCTTCTCAACCCATTCGCTCGCAGCGGCATTTTGTGACCAACACAGAGCGAAAACATCAGAGGTTTCTATCCATTGTCTTATCTTTTCGGGAAAATTATCGCCTCCTTTGAGACTATGCCGGTCAAAGAAGTATTCGCTATTGGTAATTCTCAGGCCTTCAATTATTGGACGAACAGTCTCAAAATCCTTATGGGAATAAGAAACGAAAATTTTCTCGTATCTACGGCATTGCACTTCTGTCCACAATCTGTCCGGCGCCTCTGAGATCGATGTCTTAAACGCCATCTCTCCCACAGGCAGTTCATTGACATAAACCTCAACTAATCCCAAAAGAGCGCTTTGAGCGTACCTTTTAGGAATATAAACGCTGAATTGTCGGTCTATTCTCTTTCCCTGCCAAACAAAGCATTTGGTGTCATTATCTATTTCAACGCCCTTCATCTTGAGGCGCAAGCGAATTTTGTCTCCGATGCGCAACGGCATCTCAAGGGGGCAATATTGTCGCAACTGGGCGGACGAATCAACGGTTTGGGCCTTAATCTTTACACTTTCCGCTTCTTTGTCACGATAGATGAAAACCTGCACGAGCATATTGTCATCACGCCTAACCTCAGTAGGAGCATAAACGCAAGCATTTACATCATCGTATTGGGGTGTGGAAACTGGAGAAGATTTGGTATCAATTCCTTTTTCCTTTTTTCTGCGTTTAAAGAAGTAACTCGCAATCCCTCCCAATATAAGGAGAGGTGCAGAAAAAATTGCTGGGCTTACAGCACTTGGGAGGGCGCCTAAGTTCTGAAATTCTATTTCTTGACCTATATGCTCGGATTTCGGGCCATAAGATTCTCTCTTTCTTTTTATGGATAAAACACTATCCTCCTCCTCAGTTTCCATGAGACCTTCATCTGAGGGGGAGGTTGGCACAAAAGCCGTATCCGCTTGAGCCCCCTCAGATATTTCCTCGTCCAACCCTTCAATCTCCATATCAGATATTTCCTCGTCCAACCCTTCAATCTCCATAAAGGAATCATCTGACGAACTCCATCCCGAGCTGATTGAGACTTTGCTTTCGTTCAACCCCACAATTCCAGCCATGGCAGCATTTGATGGGGAGGCCGACTTGATATCGGGGTTGATTCGCGGTCTGAAGCTAGCGTTTGGCATTGCGGATATTCCATAGCGTCTCGACTTCAGCCAAATGGTAGGCAATGAAGCCAAATCAACATAATCGGTGCAGGATGGCAAGTCCTCAAATTCTTCTATGGTACGTGACATTTGAATCCATTCCGTGGGGACACAAAATGTGCTAAAGTTTATGCCGTCTATCACTTTTGAAATGCCAGATGGAAATGGGCAAATACGCTTTGCCAACGCTATATCTCCCATGCAGACATCAAGATGATACCATTTGCCTTCCAAGCATACAAGATTCCAACAAAGGCGGATACTAGGATTGTTTTTTAATCTGCCAAATTCCAACCTTGACTTGATCCCAAGCAGTTGGAACAGAAATTGGGCTGCTTTGGAATAGCCAATGCTTCCAGCCCTATGGTATACAAAAACGCCTTCGATGGTTTGACTGAAAGGTGCCCGTTCATCGTAACGGGTGTTATGCAAAAGCCATTTGAAAACATACAACACTTTCGACAATACGGGTAAAGTTTTGACATACTCAAGTCCGAATTCTTTGCTGATGGTCGACACTATCTGGCGTTTTAAGTTGTCTACAGAAGATTGGCTAAAACTATAACTTAAGCAGATGCGTCCCGCTACGTTTTCAAAGCGGTAACTGAGGAACCAAAAATATTGAGGATTATCTCTCAGAACCTCTCTGAATGCCATTTCAACCTCCTCTTTATCATATTGTGATGAAAGCATAACCTCATGCAGACTGGCATCAATGGCATGATTAATGCTTTCATACAAGGTTTTATCTGAGTTACGTCTCATTCTTTTTGTTGATTTTTCCCTAATGAAAAAGGTTTTGTATTAAATTGAAGAGGCATGTTTCTCGCTGGTTCTATTCCCATACGGCCGAGCTTCAAACGGATTATCATTCTAGTTTATAGAGAACTTTTATTCTCGGAGTGAGCAAGAAGACAGAATGGCCTTTTCAATTGTACTCTAGTCTTTCAATATTCTATAACCGAGCTTGCGAAGGAGCTTGATCGAATTCATCGCCGTTTCGCGGTCGAATGATTTTTCTTCTTCAGTTAAGTCGCTATAAGGCACTAAATTCGGTGTCTGCTTAAGCTTATCATTTCGCTCTGGACCATATTTCCACCCTAACTGTTTGCGACCCTGCGCCCAAACCTCATGAACATTTTCAGCAATTACCTCACACAACTCTTCGAGATCCGCTGACAGCTTAACATCACTTAGGTCTATCGGATGCGGCTCATAGGCCCTCAAATCCCGAGAACATACAGTTATCATATAGAACGAAGAATCGCGCCATGCTTCCATAAACAATCCTATAGGATAAGAACACTCTGTTGGCTTTTTAGCAGGGTCGTAGATAGAAACCAGGCCGGCATCCAGGTCTATGTTCTTAACTACTACCGCATGATTCGGGTCTTGACTACACAACTCATTCTTCAGATGCTCTTGATCCAGAGCTTGAATATTCCTTGTCAGCTCTTTCCCATCGACCACTGCAATTACATCGAATCCGGAATCCAGAGCCTTCGCAGCCGATTCTATGGTATTGTCGAATGTACGCGAAAGCGAGAAACACTCCTGTTCCAGCATTCGCCCAATATTATACAACGCCACTCCGCCATCTTTCATCCATCCCTGATTGCGTGCCTGCCGTTCCCATTCTTCAACCGTGCGAAATATGCCATGGGCTGCAAGTATGTCGAGTTCACACATTACGACGCAACGATTAGAATCTTCTCCCGACGCTGCCATTGCTGACAAAGGCAGTTCCTCTATTTCGTTATCAGCAATATCCTCATCTATGAGGCGTGAAAGTTCAAGGAAAGCTCGCAGTTGAGAATCCCTCTTGGCCGCATTTATAACTAGCATACTCTGCTCAGGTGTTGCAATGCCATCAAGGAAAGCTGCAATAAGATTGTTAGATATGTCTCTCATTTGTTTTGCGTTTTAATTGATGAGCCCAACGCTATTTCACCGAGTAACGCAATAGCCCTCGCTTTAATATTGTATAGATTTGATACCTTAACCTTTAACTCCGCTGCAATAACTTCCGGTTCTGCTTCATCGAGCATAGAGCGGCGCAATACATACGCAGCTCTTTCATTCTTTTGCGCAAGAAGGGATAACATACTTTCAACATCCATTCTGGCACTTTCGGCATCGATGGAAACGCAATCGTCAGCCTGATCGGGTAGAGAGCTTTCCATGCTTACCTCGTCATTTATCAGCTTGCCTTCATGCTTAATGATATAACGATAAACGGTTCGCTTCATCCAATTGAAAATCGATCCAGTGCCATCGTAGGTGCGAAACCTATGGGCGTTGTCTTCCATTAGAAAGACGTAGACTTCATTTACGAATTCGTCATAATCTATCCCATAATTGAATACCCGATGGATAATGCTCACAAACAATGGCCTACATTTCCTGCTGAAAAACCATCGAGTCACCATCGGGTCTTTCTCCACTAATTTATCTCTGATTTCCAAATCAGATAACTGGAAAGACCCTTTTTCTAGTTCCATTGCTTTACGGTTTCAAGATCCCTTTTATTGATATTTACGCAGGCATATCCCAGCCCATCTATGCGTATGCCAACTTTCTCTCCCTTTGTCGTAGTACAAATCATGCCGACAAGGCCTTGCAGCACCCCTCGGATTACCCGCACCTTCTCTCCCACAGCAATGCTCAATCCCTCCATTTCCACATTTATCTCGCTTTGACCGAGCATGTATTTCAGCGTCTCAATTTGAGCTTCAGGAACGACTGCAAATGGGTGGCGATTGCCTTCTTTAGCTCGGGCCATATCGGTCATAAAAGCTCGAATAAACGGGAAGGCAACAAGGACTTTACGCTCTGCTTCAGTAATCCTTATGAACAGTATGTTCGGCATTAAAATATGTTCACGCTCTTTGCAGCGACCATCTTTCCACTTCACAAACTCTGTCTTTACTGGAAGATACACTGCATAACCTCTCTTAAGCAATTTGTCTCGGGAAGACTTCTCAGTATTATTACTGACGAAAGCCACATACCATTTCGGACCTTCGGACACGCCTACGGCGTGGCTCACACACGGTGCAAGCCTATTATTAATGGTCTTTTGGCTATCTTTCTCCATCGCAGTCCATGGTATCAAGAAGCTTTATTCTTCCTGAACGAAAAAGATATGGCAAATTTAATAT
>JAJBUH010000187.1 GCA_020860445.1 Bacteroidales bacterium
ACCATAGGAATCTGTGTAAATCTGTGAAAATCTGTGGTTCCTACACATATATTTTGAAATTGAAAAATTACTTAGTTTTCATTCTAATTCTGGCTGCGGCTCCGCCGCGAGGTTGTAGTGCGAGGGTGAGAGTGTCATTCGAGGTCACTGTGCGCTCGCTGAGGCTTATTTTAGTGGCCGTAGGCGCGTTTTCATCATCGGAGTATAAAGTCAAAGCATATTCGCTATCCGGGCTGAGAAAACTCAAATTTACGGTCTGTAGCGATGCCTGGTTGTTGCCCATGGCTGCTAACCACCAATCATCGCCCTTGCGGCGAGCCATAACCACTGGTTGGCCCGGGTAGCCCGACAGCACTCGGGTATCGTCCCAGACGGTAGGAAGCTCTGCGAACCATTCCATCTCCGGTTCGTCATGGCAGCGGCTCGGCGTGTCGTACCACAGCACTGTCAGCAGCGGACTGTAATATACCAGCGAGGCAGCCAACTGGTGGCCGTGGGTATTCCGCAAGCGCGGGTCGTAATAGCAGATGGTATAGTCGGCAGCGCCGCATAGCATGCGCGTAAAGGGTAGGGTGCAGTCGTGGTCTGCGTCGGGCCATTCCTCATTGCCGCAGATGCCCTCCTGGGTGAGCAGGTTGGGGTAGGTGCGCGAAAATCCCGATGGCCTAAATTCATCGTGAATATTCATCATGAGTTGATTGTCGGCGGCAAGGCGCACCATATCATGCAACCAGGTGGACCAGCGATGCGAGGCGTATTGCACAAAACCGGACTTTACGCCCACGATGCCCCATTCGCGAAGCAAGGGAAAGAGTTGACGCTGTTGCTTCATCAGCGCATGCTGATTGACGTACAGCCACACACCCACGCCATGTTCGCGGCCATACTGTGCTACCTCGGGCATATCGATGGCATCAATCACCTGGGTAGCATCGCCGTCGTGGCTGGTGCATGGCTCGTACCACTTCCAGTCGTAGAGCATGTACTGGAATTTATGCTTGACGCAAAAATCTATCACTTCTTTTCCGGCCTCGGTAGTCAGCTGGGTGCAGCGCATGATTTTGCCGGGCTTGATCCACGAGGTGTCTTCTATCTCGCAACGTGGATTCAGATTGAGCACGATGTCATTATTCTCCAATAGCTGTCCAGGGCTGTCTGCAAGCATTATCACTCGCCAAGGCGTAGCGCAATAGGTCACCAGGTCAACAGGACTGTACATCACAGAGTGTAGGGTAGAGGGCTGTACCGGGTCGGCAACAAATTTTGTCAAGCACCAGTCATCGACATCGGCATCGAGCAGAGCCATCCAGGTGCCGTTGGGCAGTTGCATGGTCAGTGGTCGCTCAACTGGCACGGTGATGCTGTCGATTGGCGAGTAGTCATGGGTCGCTTGCGCCCATCGTTGGCTCCAAGCCATGGTGCCGTGGGGTAGGGAATAGTCTGTGAAATCCTGGGTCACCTTATGGAAAATCGCAGCTGGATGCTCGGGGAAGAAATACCGAAATGCCACTCCCTCATTATAGGCTCGCACCTCGACATCCAATCTGTAATCGCTATGGTCGTGGCGGCTCAGATGCAGCGTGGCGCTGTCATAGCAATCCCTCACTGTGCTGCGTTCGCCATACAGCGGTTGCCAAGTCTCATTGACCGATGGATTGACTGTCACGCTATCAACCTCCAGCAGATCCATCCAACAATCAGGTTGCTCCAAATCTCGCTTTCCGAGGGCCATCTCCCAGGCCCAATTGTCAAGCTGCAGCCCAGCCCTCGATGGCAGCACTGCCTCCTGATTTTTGTATTTCACCTCATATCTCAGCTCCTTCCCCTCCTTCCAAAACCGCACCCGACAATCCCCATCCGGTGACTGAATCGCCAATTCTTGAGCCCTATCGTCAGTTGCATAACCCAAAGCAGGCAATACAACCAAAAATATAGTAAAATATTTTGTTAACTTATTCATTAGCAATACTTATATAAATTTTAAATATAGGATGGAATATTATAAGTTGGTTGTCACTTTAAGGTTAAGCTTAAACACGGAGGTCACGGAGAGACACGGAATCCGCGGAGATTTTCTCTTTTCCTTCGAGAATACGCTTCCCAATTCGGTCTCGGAGACCGCTGAAGCGGTGCCAGAGGTCACGGAGTGTGGGTACGGTGTGGGCGTCATCCTTTTGATTCCGGGGGCGGCGAGGGCGTCTGGCCCTCCTCCGCAGCGTATCCACACTCCGTGACCTCTGCTGCGGCTCCGCCGCCTCCATGACCGATTCCAGAGCGCAAGAGACCGAGAATGAGAAATCTCTGTGGTCTTCGTGGCTCTCCGTGATCTCCGTGTTTTTATTTAATTTTAAATTGACCACTTACTTAGATTTTCTTAGTTAAATTGCCCCCTCACTCAACCCGTAGGCCGACAAACCCACCAGCGAGGTGTGTGGATAGAAAAGAAGGTTTCAAAATATAGGTTTTATTACAAATGAATATGAGTAATCTCCATAGGGGATTTGATACTTTTCAAGGGGAAGATGCCCCCAACTATCGATGCACCCTACCCCCATCTGACGCATAGAGATATTGACATTGGTGAAGCGGCGAGCAATAAGGTCTCCAGAATGATGCTGACGTTTTGAACTCCCAGTCCATAGATCATCTTCAAGAAAGGGAATAGCGCTGCACTCCAATTCTTGATCGGAGTAAATTCTCAACCCTTGACCCTCGGCATTAGTCATCTCCCACCAACGCACCGATGTCTTATTGCCAGATTCTTGGGGTCGTATGTAGGGATAATACTGTTGGCTTACCTTTTGGCGATAGATACCAATACGTGCAGCCGAACATCTGTCGATGTAATTCTCTTCAGGTCCTGCACCATAGAAAGTTATATTCTCAAATTCCAGAGCCAACTGTATGTGCATTCCAAATCGAGGCATAATTGGCCCAGCGGAAGCTCGAGCCTCCAAATCCTGTTTGACGTAAAGATACCCCTGTCCATCCAAGACGTAAGAAATCCTAAGCAGACAGTCAGGTTTGTTTAGGTCATAAAGGGCAACGGCTTTTAATCCTTGCTCAATCTCTTCAAACTCCAGAGACTGAAGACTTACTCCTGGGTCATGCCAAGCATTAAGCTTTTGTTGTAATTTTGCGCCATAATCATTATCAGTAGGAGCGCGCCAAAAATTAGGAGTAAGAGCATATCCTTCGGCAATCATAGGTTTTCCTTGTACGTCAAAATAATGGATAAAACCATCTTTACGGTCAAAATCAATGGCTGTGCCACCATTGCACAGTATTACATGATCTTTATACTGGTCAATCTCTTTGACTCCGAGGGCTACATCTATCTCATTGTTTAATAGAGTGGGGAATTGATACTTCCTAATCACCAATTGCTGATGAGCAATGATTTCTCCTCTGTTGATGGTTTGGCTATCCGTCAACAAGCAAAAATCTACATTACACAACAGCTCCTTGTCCTTGTATTCTATATCAGACAGTGCATTTACAATAGACTGTACTCTGACAGACTTATGTTTCTGCGGTTGCAAATTCAAGTCCTTCAGAGACTTCTTTTCATAACCTATAGTATCGCCATCGGCCAGAATCACACAATGCATCTCCACATTGTCCGGCCGAGAAAAGAAAGCCTCATTGTATATATCCACTCGCCCTTTGGCTGTGTCAGTCAATGTAGCCCAAAGGTTTTGATATTGATATTTAACCTCATAAGCATGGGGATTCATGCGCCTGTCTGGTGAAAGCAAGCCATTGCAATTGCCATTTTTATCCTCCACAAGATTTAGACGTTCATAGTCTCCTCCATACTTATATATTTCTTTTCCAGTGACATGGCTTAAGCCTCTAAGGCCTTGATCAACCAAATCCCAAATATATCCCCCCCCTGGAATTTTGGGTATTTACGTACCAAATCCCAGTATTCCTTAAGACCACCCTCAGAATTGCCCATGGCATGAGCATATTCACATTGGATTAGAGGTCGTGAATCTGCACTTTGAGAATATGCTTCACAATCCCCATACTCATAATACATAGGGCAATAAATATCTGTCAGGCCATCGGTCGCAACTTGAATTGCTGCCTGATATTGTACAGGACGTGAGGGTTCATAAGCTTTTACCCAATGGTATGCATCCTCAAAATTTTTGCCATAGCAAGCCTCATTTCCCAGCGACCAAACTATTACTGAAGGGTGATTCTTTAACAAATCTACATTATGTTGATTCCTTTGTATATGAGCCAAATTATAATCGACATTCGAAGCCAGGCCCTCGGGACTAGTGCGAGGATGCCACATGCCATGACTCTCTAGGTTGGCCTCAGCAGTGACATAGAGACCATATTTATCACAAAGGTCATAGAATCTGGGGTCAAAAGGATAGTGGCTAGTCCGTACAGCATTGATATTCATTTTTTTTCATCATTACCACATCTTGCACCATGCGTTCAAAGCTAACGTTGTAACCCTCATCGGGATCCATTTCATGGCGATTAACTCCTTTGATTAGCACTGGCTGCCCATTCACCAATAATTGCCCATTTGCTATTTCTACCTTACGAAATCCTACATTTTGAGATATAGTCTCGTCTGGTAAACTCACTAATAAAGTATACAGATTAGGAGTCTCAGCAGTCCATTTAAAAGGATTGCTTAAGACCATCGAGACTGCTACAGTATCCTGTTGGATGGTCACTTGCTTTTTTACTACTTCTTTGCCAGCTGGGTCAAGCAGAGACAGCGACAATGGCATACCCAAGCATTCCACTGTAGCCAATCTCACACTTAAGGATCCATCTCGATATTTTTTATCTAAATCGGGTACAATATAGACATCTCCAATGTGAGCTTTGGGCTGACAATAAAGATAGGTTTGTCGTGATAATCCACTCATCCTCCAAAAATCTTGATCTTCGAGATAAGAACCGTCACACCAACGCATTACTTGCATGGCAATAAGATTTTCGCCTTGATGCACATAGGGCGTAATGTCAAATTCTGCGGCGACTTTACTGTCTTCTGAGTAACCCACAAACTGACCATTGACATACACTGTCACATTACTGGTAGCTGAACCTACATGCAGACATATAATATTTCCTATCCAATCTTTTGGAATAGAAATTGTACGTCGATAACTTCCCACATGATTGTTTCTTTCCTCTACAAAGGGAGGCTGACTTTCAAATTGCCCCAACCATGCGTAACCTCGGCCATGATACACAGGTACTCCATACCCATGCATTTCCCAAATGCCTGGGACTGGAAAATACTCCCAATCTCCATCATCATACTCCACAGATTCAAAACCCAAAGGTCGATTCCAATAATGTTCAGCCCAATTGAAACGCCATTGGCCGTCTAAGGAAAGATATCTGGAGGACTTTTCCTTATTTCCATCGATAGCCAAAACTTGACTTTCGAATCCAAAGAAAGTGGAAGTGGTACGTAAGCGATTGATCTCATTGACATTAGGGTCAAACCAATGTTTTTCTGACCCATAGTCATCTAAGCCACAGAATAATGCGGCAAATATTAATAGGTATTTTTCTATTCTCATTTTTCGAGGTTGGTTTTAATGGTTATTAGGCCATCGGAGAGGGTGATGGG
>JAJBUH010000200.1 GCA_020860445.1 Bacteroidales bacterium
TATGGGGGGAATCTGTGTAAATCTGTGTAAATCTGTGGTTAAACTCCTATTATAATTTTATTTAAAATGTCTTTTCTTAGTAATATGGATTACGTTATAACGATTGGTAGGCAATTCGGGAGTGGGGGCCGGGAGCTGGGGCGGTTGTTGGCCCGGAAGCTGGAGATACCGTTTTATGACAAGGAATTGCTGTTGAAAGCTGCTGAGCAGAGCGGCATTGCCCCGGAATTTTTTGTCAACAACGATGAGCGCATGCCCAAGCTCATCAGCGGCTTGATTCCCTTTGGCTACGGCACAAACCCGTTCCCCTGGTATGCTGGTTCGACCTCGATTAGCGACGACAATCTGTACAAGACCCAGAGCGACCTGATCAAGGCTGTGGCCGACCAGGGTCCGTGCGTCATCGTGGGGCGCAGCGCCGACTATGTGCTGCGCGACCATCCCTGCGCCATCAATGTGTTTGTCCACGCCTCAATGGACGACCGCGTGGAGCGCATTCTGCGCCGCTCTGACTGCGACGATGAGAACAAGGCGCGGCGCATGGCCGAGCGCATCAACAAGCTGCGCGCCAACTACTATAATTTCTATACCGACAAGCGCTGGGGCGATGCCGCGAGCTACGACCTCACCTTCAACAGTTCGCTCCTGCCCATGTCAGACATCGCCGACCTCATCATCGCCTACGTCAACCACCGCATGAAAAAAGCCTAATTAACTTTCCAATATGATATTGGTTTAAACACGGAGTACACTGAGAATAGTTACTTAATTATGCTTTTTGCATTGCGATTGTTTAGTCGATAAAAAGGGGAGTGTGGTATATTGTCGTTTGTGTTAGTCGTTACCATTATATAATTTTGTCGATAAACAAGATTATTAATTCGTCGGCAATATGGTAGCATTGAGAAAAATTGACAGACGCGATTGGATGAAACTATTCACCCACATCATAGTCATCTTGATGCTGTTTGTGTTGCCCGAGATAATCTTCAACTACACGCGTCCGCCCTGGAAGTCGGCTCCGGTCGAGACCTTCTGGGTCTACGTCAAGGCGGCAGTGTATGTGGGTGTGTTTTACGTTGACTACTACTTTATCCTCAACCACACCATCCTCACTCCTCAGCGCCGTGTGTGGCAATTCCTGGGCTGGAACGTGTTGTTGATAGTGGGTACGTTGATACTGCTCTATTGCCTACAGGCTCTCGCCTCGGGTGTCGGTCCCGACCACATGACCGATGGCCTATTCGGCCCCGACCCGATGCCTAATGAGTTCCGTCCGCCTCGCAATCCTCAATCTGGAATGCGCGGAGGGCCCCAAGGCATGAACCCCAATACGATGCGAGCGGTATCGTTTTTCACCCGCGAATCGGTGATGCTGGTATTGACAATCGCCCTGAGCGTTGCTTTGCGCTTGGGCGAGAAGTGGAGCTCGATCGAGAAGCGCCATGAGCAGATGCTTGCCTCGCAGAAGACCGAGGAATTGGCCTCGCTCAAGAGCCAGCTCAATCCGCACTTCATGTTCAACACCCTCAACACCATTTACGCCTTGATCGCCATCAGCCCATTTAAGGCGCAGGAGGCTGTCCACCAGCTATCGACCCTGCTGCGATATGTGCTGTACGAAAATCCGGCGCGGGTCAAGCTGAGCCAGGAGATCAACTTCGCCAAGAGCTACATAGCCCTGATGGAGATGCGCATGGGCTCAAACCCCATCAGCGCGACATTCAGCGAGGGTCCGGTCACCAATGTCGAGGTGGCGCCGCTGCTGTTTATCTCGCTCATCGAGAATGCGTTTAAGCACGGTGTGACGGGCGACCATGACCAGCCCATCGAGATTGCCATCACTGCCAATTCTGATGGCGAGGTAGTGTGCCGCACTTCCAATTATTTCTTACCTAAATCTACCCTCGCGTCCGACGAAGTCGAAGCCGAGAAGCCCAAGGGCGGAATCGGAATAGTCAATCTGAAGCGTCGCCTCCAGTTGATTTATGGCAATGCCGCATCATTAGAGACCCGTACCGAGGGCGACAAATACATAGCAATACTTACCATCCAAACCCAAGACTGCAAATGAACCCACTGCGTTGCTGCGTTATCGATGACGAGCCATTGGCCGCCAATCTGATATCCTCTTATGTGGAGCGCACCCCCACCTTGGCGCTCGTAGGCACATTCAACTCTGCTTCCGAGGCTGTGCGCGTGATTCTCGACGGAAAGGTCGACCTCGTGTTTCTTGACATCGAAATGCCGCAAATCAACGGCATGGAGTTTGCCAAGATTATCCCGCCCACCTGTCGCATCATCTTCACCACTGCTTATGACCGCTACGCAGTGCAGGGCTTCCGCGTCAATGCCATCGACTATCTGCTCAAGCCGGTAAGCTACGAGGAATTTCTCGAGGCAGCCAACCGCGCTCTGTCGGCCGCACATGGTGCGCCGCTCGGCAGCAACACTATGCCGAGTCGCGAGTTCTTGCTCGTCAAGAGCGAGTATCGCCTGATCCAGATCCGCATCGCCGATATCCAGCTGATCGAGGGGTTGAAGGATTACATCAAGATATTTGTGGCAGGGCAGCCCAAGGCTATCCTCACCCTGATGTCGATGAAGGCCATCGAGCAGACGCTGCCGGCACGGCAGTTTATGCGCGTGCATCGCTCCTACATCGTCAACACCAGCAAGATTAGCATCATCGAGCGCAACCACATCATCATCGGCGACCATGTGGTCCCCGTATCAGAGAGTTATCGCCAGCAATTCAGCGATTACATCGCCTCACTCAACCCGGACAACGAATAATAGTGAATAGTTAATAGTGAATAGTGAATAACGGGCCATCCGGATGGCAACTATTCACTATTAACTATTCACTATTAACTATTCACTATTCACTATTCACTATTCACTATTCACTATTAACTGTTCACTGTTCACTGTAAACATTTGATGGGGGTCTGTCGTTATTTATGAAGTAACCAAAATTCTTAGTATTATGAGTGACAGATTAAACGAAAGAGAACGTGAGGAGTTGCCAGACAGCGCGTATGGCCTACCCGAACGTCGTGAATACCCCATGCCCGACGCCGAGCATGTAAGAGCCGCTGAAGCATACTTCCGCGACTGCCCCGAGAACCTCAAGCCGAAATTGGCTCGTGCCATCTTGGCAAAAGCCCAGGAATTTGGTGTTGACGTGCAATCGCCCACCATCCTCAGCTACGCCCAGATGTAAACCGCATCCCTCTTCCTTCCAACCTAATTTTCAGTCTCAAGACTATGAAACGCAAATTATTGATGCTTGGCATCGGAGTAGCCATGCTTGCTGGCATGTGCAGTTGCGGCCCAATGATGGGAGGTCCGGGAGGACCCAACAATCCTGGTATTTCTCAGGGCCCCAACAATCCTGGAAACCCTAATAACCCGAATAAGCCAGGCAACCCCAATCGACCGGGCAATCAGCCAGGTCAAAGACCAATTGCTTGGTAGTGTAAAACCCAACAAACTCTCTTAACAGAAAAGAATAAAAGCCGCTCCCCCCACTGAGGGAAGCGGCTTTTATATTTATTGCTATTCTATTGGAAACTGATTATCTTACAATTACCTTGCTCACCTTGTTGCCCTGGCGCATGATGTAGACGCGGCCAGCCACGGGGTTGGCAACCTCTACGCCCTGCAGGTTGTAGTAGGTAGCTGCAGCATTGTCAGCGGCAACCGATGAGATGCCCTCTGTGCTGCCATAAACCAAGATCGAAGCGGTCTCGATGTTGAAGAGCACGTTGGCGTTGGTCAGAGTCTCGGCCAGGTAGCAGTTAGAGCCTCCATAATTCATAGCAACCCATTCGCCGGTAGGCAGGAGACTTTGGTCGTAGCCGTAGTTGATAGAGCTCCAGTTGGCATCGGCTATCTTCCATTCTACATAAGCCTCGAGGGTTACGCCTTCGAGTTGGTAATAGATGCCGTTCTCGGTGGTGAGCTTCCAATCATCGGCGGCACTCCAGTCATTCATGCTGCCGCGCAGATAGATATCATATACTGGGCGCTCAGCCTCGGTAGCGAGGGTGATAGTCATAGCGTTGAGGTCGACGGTGCAAGTCCATTCTGCCGAGTAGGGAGGCACGATGTTCCAGTCGCCGTTTACGAGCTCGTTTTCGCCTTCAACTGCGCCATAGTTTGCTGTGGTGAGGGCACCGCCGTTGAAGATGCTCCAGTCTGAATCTTCTTCAACCCAGGTTGTCGACATCTTGAACTCCTGGGTCGAGAGGGTGAAGGTTGCTACGCCGTCGGTAACAGTCACTACAGTGGGGTCTGATAGGTTCCAGCTATTGAAGTCGCCTACCAGGTAGAGAGCGGCTGCCACGGACTGGCTGCTTGCTGAGGCGACAGCCACTTGCTCAACTGTAACTTCGCTGTCGGCGTTGATCACAAATTCCTTGTTGGCGTTGATGGCTGCGATAGCGTCGGCAGTGAGGGTGTAGGTGATGGTCACGGTGCCATCGGCATTTTCGGTAGTCACGTTGGCGAGCTCGAGGTCAGCCCAGCTGCTGTTGCAGAGCTGTGCCCATGATGGAGCGGCCGAGAATGTAACGGCGAGAGCCTCAGCGTCGGTGTCAAGCAGGGTGAACGACTGCACGCCGGGGATGCGGCTGCCGTAGACAACCATAGATTCGGCATCAAATGCGTCGGGTACGCGCTCGATCTGGGTGAGGACAGCGCCACCAGTGCCAGAGAGGAAGAGTGAACCACCGCAGTTGTCAAGCATCTCTTGGGTTACGCCCACGATTACCTCGAGGGTGTTGAGGTCAGTCTGGTTCATCTTTGAGGTGCCAAGCAGGTTGTTCCAGTCCGAGCCCTTTACGATGGCTTGGCCGTCTGCACCAGCGTCAGAGAATGTGTATTTGAGGGCGTCGCCAGCCTTTAGGGTGCTGGATGAGATTACGCCTTGCTGGCCCCAGCCAGAGACAGCCTCGCTGCCTTCCCACAGGATGTTGATGGTCTCAGCGTTGGCTACTTCACGCTCCATCTTGGTGATGTAGGCAGCGCAGCCGCTGGGGAAGAAGCCCAATTCTTTCATGGTCGTAACCATGTCGTCAGAGAGGGTGATGCTGGCCTCGTAGGGGAAGTCGGTGACATCCCACAGGCCGACATTAGAGCCGAGGTCAGCCCAGTTGCCATCCTTAAGGAGGATTTGCGGCCACTCGTTGATGGTTTTGTCGATGCTGGCTACTGTGAAGAGCAGCTTGTCGCCGGCTTGGAATGTCGAGCATTCGCCGGCTGAGAATACGGTGCCTTCGATTTGGGCGCTCCAGTCGAGGAGGTCGCCGGTGGCTGATGATGATTCCCAGAGGGTCACGGTGTCGGCTTGAGCGCAGAGCGAACCAAAGCCAACGAGAGCAGCGGTAAGAAGTAGATTTTTGATCATAAGCTGTCAGTTTTTATGGTTGATAGATATGTGGAGACTTGAAACGTGGTCGATATGTCGGTTTTGCAATGCAAAATTACTTATTATTTTGCTTTACGAGGTAATATTTTGTTATCAAAATATGGTAGAAATTTTAAATTTGGTAAAAATATAGTTATATGTCATGTTAAAAATAAAAAAGGAAGGC
>JAJBUH010000129.1 GCA_020860445.1 Bacteroidales bacterium
CCTGATTATGATACATATATTGATGATATAAGTAATCTCGAGGTTAGTAAATTCCTTAATAGGACAGATTGCGTGTTGATCCCCAATCTCACTTACAACCCTCGCGCCTGTTTTATGCCTACTAATTGTATAGCTGATGGCTCAGTAGCCATCTTGACCACTTTATCCGGAGAGAAAGTTACCCAAGATGATTTGGCCTATTATGCTACTGATGAGTTTGGTAAATTTTACACAATTGCCAGAAATCGAGGTACCCGGTCTCTAAACATCGACAATAATTCAGTATTTTTCTTTGGCAAAATAAAAAGAGTATGATACAAACTATATCCACTTTCCTAAGCCAATTTGACTTTGATGTGAGAAAGTCGGGGGATGCAAGATTTATGGATCAGAAATGTACTCCTGATGTGGTTTGCTTTATAGCAGACTGCATTATAAACCTCAATCCCCAAGAAGATTTCACCGTGCACAATATTTGGGATATGAGATACTTCATAAAGAACGCGTCGGCTATCTTTGGTAAACCTAGCCCCAAGAACACCTCAGCCAAACATGAATATGATAAATTTATCCAGCAACCCTTAAGAATGTTGGCTTATGCCCATATACTGGATATTCAAAAATGTGGCAATAAGAATTATTACCGCATCGCCAATCCCGACATACTGGAATATATTGCCACAAAAGAACGTAATGCCTATAATTTCCTCTATCTTTATATCGTTAAAGTATTGGGAGATAGTAACATATTAAAAACATTTGAGGATTTCAAAAGAAAATGCCTCTTGGGACCTGTTACAAATCAAGATTATTTGGATCTCAAAGAGAGATATACTCGCTTTATCATAGGCAATACAGCTATCAACAAGGCCGTTGAAGTTCATCGAATCTTCACAAAGGTCCTAAATATCTATGCGGCAGAAAATGATATCCAAGGAACTGAGCGAGGACATCTCTCAAAGTATATCATTAGCTTCTCAGATTTGATGTATAATCGTAGAAATTGGCGCGACCTTGGTAAAGCTAAATCTATGACTAGACAAGAAGCAGCTAATGTAGAAGAAGAGGGTCAAAAAGATTACGACGAATATCAGGTTACAAAAGCCATAAATCTTATTCGAAAGATTCAAATTGAAAGCGAAGTTAAAGACCAATATGGGGTTGGAGAGGCCACCCAGGTTCATCATATCTTCCCCAAATCTCAATTTCCTTTAATAGCTCATTACTTGGAGAACCTAATAAAACTTACTGCTACCCAACATTATACAAAAGCTCATCCTAAAAATCATACCCAAATAACGAATAAGGACTACCAGTTGGTCTGTCTACTCGCTAAATCACAGACGATAGAAAAATCAATAAAAACTATAGGAGAAAAATACTATAGGAAAGATGCTTTCGTTTTCGTTATCAACACTGGACTCGATGCCAATCTAAATACAGATTTGACATTTCCTGAGATTCGAAGCCATTTAAGGGTGCTCTATAATGAAGGATAGGCCTCTTCTTCCGACTTCCAAGGCAAAAAGGATGCAGTATACAAGGAGGGATAATAGTTTATCCCTCCCAACACTTCTATAGGGTCAGACTTGGGTAGGGTAGGCCTATATCTAAGTTACAGTTCGTCAATTTTGCCATTTACACAGTCTTCTTCGCGCATCTTTTCCTCAACCCAAGGATTTTCGCGCCTAAACGTTCTGTACTCCTTGTTTTGGATCACCGTCCAAACGAACACCGCGAAAGCCCCACTCCCAGAACTATGAACGGCCAGGCGTTCGGTTCGCTTACGGTGTCCCAGTAATGCCCGATTGCCCAGAAGAAGGTGAAGAATACGGATATGAAGCAGACGATTTCCATGCTGCTGAAAATATCCACCCACACGCTTCTGTATCTCTTATGGGCCCTGGAGTCTTTCAATGTTTTGAGCGGAGGTTCTTTGTAGGGGATGTTGCGTTGTTTCAAATTATAATTGCGTTCACAGGCCATCTTATCCATGTCAAGCAGCTTGCGTCGTTGATGGGGGTCTGCGGGCCAGTAAACTCCGCAATCGTACGCCCTGAATCTCAGTCTCCAAACGTATTCCTCGCTGTCGCTTCGGAATCGCAAAAGGTCAACGGGCCATTTCGGGTCTGAGGTTTTTTCCGCGCAATGCACGATGCGTTCAACGGTTCTCCCGTCGAGCCACGGGTAATTCGACCAAAGCGAAAGACAAGCCCAGCGGTAATTTCCGATTTTCATGATCGCGCACAGCTCTTTGAAAAACCACCAGTCGATTATGGGAACTTCCCAGCACAAGTCGGTGCGCCAAAACACTGGCTTGGTATGGAGGGGGTCGCGGCGATAACCGGTGTGGTCTGTGCAGGTGAAAACATAATCCACGTAACTGGGGGAACGCTTGATGACGACGGGCTTCAAGCGCAAGGTCAGATTTTCACTCAGAAGCTCTTTCAATTCTTGAGGCGTGACTTCAAAATCCACCCGGCATTTTCCGGTTCGGAAAGGGTCAAGGCGTTTTCCGAGATACTCGCCCAGTATTGTTTCGGCTTCATCACTTATGCGGTCCAGCACTGGACTATAGATTTGCGTTTCCTTGGGCTGGTCCGTTTTTGCGTGTGCGAAATAGCAATCGAAAAACTTCTTTCTTTTGTTCCGCCAATACAATGCGTACGCGGCCAAAAAGCCTATGGGCAGCAGAATCACCAGCCCTCCGTACGCAGAATCGAAGGAATCGGACCAATGGGCTACAAGCAGGAAACACGCGACCCAAACCGCAGTGTACAGAACCACCGCTCCCAGCCCCGTCCAAAACTCCGGGCGCTTTTGGAGCGCGTATTTCCAGCCTGATTTTATGTCCCGAAGGCCCCAGTTCCTGACCACGTTCCAGTCACGCTTGCCCATGGCCGGAACTGCTGGATCGTGAAGAACGCTCAAGGTTCTCGCACCACTTCAGCATGGTTGCGAGGCCCTTGTTCTTCGCGCTTCTGCGGACCATCGCCACATACAGGCGCGAATCCTTGTGCGCGTACGCCCAGCCTATCGCGTACACCATCACGAGCGTTTGGATGGCGTAGAGGTACAAGAAGGCGGGCACGAGCCACCAGGAAATCGGCGCGATTCCGAACCACTTCAAGGCGACTAATACGAGTGTGAAAAACAATGCTATTCTCATATAGGTGTCATTTTAGTTCGCAAATTAAGCCATTAATTTCCAATTCACAATGGCTTCTCTTCAAGGGATAGCCTCTGTTTTTTCATTACTACCCCACTCACCTCTTTGATGAATGAGGCGAGGATGGATTTTTGGAATTCTACATCGTCTGAGGATTCTAAGTTTTGGAGGAGGGTTGGCTGGAGGCGGAACCAGTAGCCGCGCATCATTTTGGTATAATACGCTGCCTTATCGTAGGTGCCACCTTCCGAATTAACATTATTAAAGGTTTGTAGTGACTTTACGACTGGCGTGTTTTTATCCCAATTGATGTCAGGGATGCAAATCCAGATGCGCGGGTCCTCGTACTCAAAGTTAATCCAAAACAGGGCATAGACACACTCGGCAATTACAAATTCTACATACTGTATGCCAGCCGAATAAGCCTTTGGCTTGGCTGAGGCGATATAGGGTCGCAATGTGGGTTGGGCCGATGGCTGGTTAAGCAATTTGCCCAGTATGGTGTACAGTGAGTATAGTGAATTGAGATTGTTGAGGCGCATAGGCTTATCGATTATCTGTATGTTGCACACACTGTTTAGGTATTGGCGGTATCCACTGATGAGACTGCGTTCTTCTGGGTCCGAAGGTTGCAAAGCCCGCATGCTTAGGCTAAACTCTTCCCAGGTCTTGACATCATAGCCGTCCATCTCCATCTCGTAATTGACTATGTATCCAAACCTGGCCGAGGGGATGCCATAGGCTCTTTCGTACTGCCCGAAATGATGGTTGGTGTCGCCAATCTTCACCTCAATCATGTAATGATTGCCATCGGCCATATCTATAAAGAAATCGACACGGCTATCGCCGGAATTGGCATCGGGCTGCTCCCTCCTCACCTCAACTACTTGACCTATGTCTATCCCCGGAAAGAAGAAGCGCAGCCAATGTTTCCTAAAGGCTGGCGACACCTCTTGCATTATCCAAGTCATATTTGACAGGTCGTTCTCAGCTCGATAAAACGTTGTCAGTCTATGGAAAAAGCTGTTTGTCATCTCATTTTAAATAAGCATAAGGAATTCTGGGGCGCAAGCCAAACGCAATGGCAAAATTAGCGTATTTCCCTATTTCTCAAAAATTTCCTCCTAAAAATTTTCTCCCATCCACTCTGTGTACCTAGTACAGGTCCCCCTTCTCACCTTTTTCATAAAAGCAACCAGAGATAGGGATTCTTTTCGATGAGACTACCAAATTTTTGTTGGATTTTATATGGTTTGTTGATGGTGATTTGAGAAAAATTTTCTAATTTTGCGTTATAATTAAAAGGATTGAACTCAAAATGTGATACAACCCAATGAATAGTTCAAGAAATGTCATATTGCCAACCCTGCTGGCTCAGTCACAGACTGTATTCTCCTGTGATAGCGTACGACTATTGCTGGGTAGTACACCTATAGATAATATTTCTTGGAATCTTAATTACTACGCTAAGAATGGCTGGCTCGTAAATCCTCGTCGTGGGTTTTACGCTAAGCCAAACTACAATCCTGAAGAATTGGCCAATAAGCTGATTACCCCCAGTTATCTTTCCCTTACCTATATGTTGCAAAAATACGGTATGATTTTTCAATATTCCGAAACCATCACAGCCGTATCTTATCTTTCTCGTATGATTCCTGTTGACAATTTTCTGATTGAATATAGGAGAATCAAAGAAATCATTCTAATAGATCCCCGAGGAATAGAACAAAGAAATGGCATCAGTTATGCTACACCTGAAAGAGCCTTCCTCGACACGCTCTACTTAAATTCTAATTTTACCTTTGACAATCTTTCTTGTATAGATAAGGGGGCAGTTGAGGCCCTCCTACCAATTTATTCTAATAAATCCCTAAACAAGCGAGTAGCTTCTCTCATTAAAATCTAATGGATACCAATAAACATAAATACTTCATGCTACAGATTCTGAAGGAAATCTTCACGGATCCGTTACTCTCTACATGTGGATCGTAGCGAAGTTAGTGGTAGAGATGTATTCGACTGCTGGTTCTTCCTCGACCGCCAAATGTCAGTCAACCCAAATATTGTAGAACTAAGAATGGGCAAATCCCTTTCTGATCATATTGGAGACTGTATCACAAGCCTTCAGTCAGTAAGTGATAAAAGTATAATGAATGGATTAGGGGAAGTTACGGATGCCAAAATGAAACCTTTCGTGAAAAACAAGTTAAGAAAGGATCTGATACAAAAACTTACCTTCTTCCAACAATTTCCTATTATAGATCAATAAACCATATTGTCTATCTATAGTGATTCTCACTACTACAAGATAAGGGGAACTATAAAATATGAACTGCTAATGTGATTGAATCACATTAGCAGTTCATATTTTATAGTTATACTTGAGACTTTTCCCCTTTATCCCTTCCAATTAAAGCTCCCATATTCTCTTTGAAATCCAACCAAATGCGAGTGCTACGGCTTCTATTTTTCAGTTTGTGAGTATCACTCACGAACTGAAGGCCTTGAGTCACCAATTTACGCTTTAACCATCTCCAATAGTTACCAGCTTTTGTATAGTCCGGTTCAT
Source organism: Bacteroidales bacterium (assembly GCA_020860445.1). Lineage (GTDB taxonomy): Bacteria > Bacteroidota > Bacteroidia > Bacteroidales > Muribaculaceae > CAG-873. Next base: position 5,739 of record JAJBUH010000129.1, read on the forward strand.
TATTGATGGCGCGCACAATATCCGTTGCGGAATTACTGGCCATGTCCTCAGCTGTACCCGGGCCGAATGGCCGTCCCAGCATTTGTCATAAAAGCATCCGAAGATACGCCAATCCCGCCTCACTCTATAGCAAAATCCACAAATGAGAGAAGCCATTTTTCATACAGACTCCTAATTTTAAGGAGAATCCTATCCGAACAAATCCTCCATTGTCACTTGGCAATGGATATCATGGGCTTAAGGAAGCCCTATCAGTGGCTCACTTTTTCTGCAAATATACAAAAAATCTCTGAACTCAGCGGAAATGTACCTTTTTTCACCACATTTCCGCTGAGTTCAGAGTTTTTTTGCGATGTTGTCTACACTGGACAGGTCAACCTTTACGCTTATTGGGTGATGTGCCACTGGCCGCGCTTGGCTGAGCCGTGATAGGAGATTTGGGGCAAGTGCTTGAGTTGGCGCTTGATGGTGCTGCGGCTTACATGGCACTGCTCTGCTAACTCATCGAGGGTAATGGTGGGCGTGGCAGCCACCGCCTTGATGATGGCGTTGCTCAGGGCCTCGCCCTTGAGGCGAGGCGGAGCAACATAGGCCGGAGTAGGCGGAGTCACATCGACTGGAGCTGGCTGAGCTGCATAGGTAGGAGTCGGCGCAGCACCATAGGCTGGGGCGGTGGGAGCAGCATCTATGACGGCTCGTGGCTGCCTATGCTCAGCTGCCCGACGCTGCTCTATTTCCTGCAATATCGAGGATGGACGGCGAGACAGGTAGGGAACTGCCGGCTCTGAAGCCCCTAGTGGACCCTGAGTAGCAGATGGCGCATACAGGCGCAACATGGCTTCGATGTCGGGGCCGTCTGGACCAACGGGCAGATGCAGCCGAGTGCGGAATACCCCGTTGAGGGCAGTCTCTTGTAGCGTAGGAATCTCATGGTATACAATGGGCCATACCGAGAATATAGTAGAGACCCCGCTGCCGGCTCGTTCGCCAAATTTGATGAAGGAGAACATTTTGAGCAGCACGGCCCCTCTTGGATCCGAAATGCTGCCTTGGATGGCTGAATCGACGGATATGCGCATGTTGCCTGGGTTTTCAAAGGTGAATCCGTCATCATCTTTGGTGATTACCACCCCTTGGCGCCCATAGTAATCGGCGTTGGTGAGGGTGTTGGTCAGCGCCTCGCGCAGCATTTGGTGGATGGGAGTGTCATCATCGCGGAAGACGCCTCGCATTGCGAATGGCACCTTGAGGTCGGCCTGAAGGCGCGTGAGTGCCTTGACGGCGAAGTCGAACAAGTTGCCGCTCCAGTCGCCAGTCTGCGAAGTGATACGGTCGACCCAACGGGTGTGCAGCACTTTCCTTTTCTCTTTGAAGTCGAGAAAATAGTTGGGAAATTTGCGGGTAATCTCGTATTCGTAGCCAAACATCAGCAACCCGGCCGCTGTGGGATGGAATTTCATGTCCTTGCCGACGCCCATGGCGCCGAGATAGCGCAGAAATTGTGTATCATCGGTGTTGTTCCAGTGGTGTGTAGGGTGAGTGTCGCGGAATACCTGACGGTATGCCTTGATTGTTTCTTGGCAAAATACCGTCTCGTCCATCTCATCGATTACCTCGCAATCGAGCGATGATGAGGAGGAATCGCGCAGCATGGCACTTACTTCATCGGGTGAGCACAGAAAGTCGCCATCACCGTATCGGCGGTACGAGCCGGTGCGGGGATCGGGGCCCTTGGAGATAGGTCTGAGCTCGCGCTCGACGCGTGGCACCTCGATAGCCATGACGCTCTTGCCATCGATGTCTACGACGGTGACCATCGAGTGAGTGAGGATGTTGATGCTAGCTTTTTGCCGATTGCCGGCCATGCACCACAGGTCTTTTTCTGTCTTGCGGGCATCAGGCAGCCCCTCGACAAATAGCTTGCCGGTCTTTTTGTCCTCGCCCACGCCGAGCAGTATCACGCCCCCGTCGGTGTTGGCGAATGCGGAATAGGTCTCCCAGAGCGAATCGGGGAACCCGCCCTTGGCGCTTTTGGCCTCGATGTGGTCGCCTTCGCCTTGGTGTATGGCTTGCAGTATTTGGTCTTTAGTCATCATGGCTCATCTCTTTTAAATCCGCCACAAAGGTACGGCTTTTTTCGGGTTCTTCCAAATTTTTGACCCTAAATTTTCAATTATTCAGGCTCTTTTTTTTTAATTTTGACCCTCTAAGACCAAAAACGCACCTTAATCTCATTTTAATAGAGGTTCAATAAGACTTTCCCTATCACATTCCATAACAAAATAATGTCAGGCTTTACTCCTCTGTCAGGTACACCCAGGACAGGTCACCATTTCCACCTTTTTCATAAAAGCCTTACATAGAGGAAAAGCCACATTTCCGCTGAGTTCAGAGATTTTCTGTCAAAATATGTACCTCACTGGCGGTTATTGATGGCGTTGGCGATGCGCTCGGCCAGGGTCTTTTTGTCGAGGGGGTGGATGTCATTCCATTCGCCAAGGTCGGCGTTGGGGATAAGATAAGCGTTGGCGGTCGCTTTGGCGGCATCAGCCTGCGCAGCGCGCATTTCGGCCCAAGCGCGTTGGCCACCGGTGTCGGAGGGATGCAGATACCCAGCAAGCTCGACTATATAGAATGGGAGCTCAGAATCAGCAAATGTCGAGCGCCAGTCTGAAATCATGGCTTGCAATTGATCAGAATATTGGTTGCGACGTTCGACATTGCTCTCGCCTTGATACCACACCACTCCGCGCAGTCGCATGGGAGCCAAGGGATGAATCATGGCATTGTACAGCACTGTGGGCTTGTAGCAATAAAATTCCATACCCGGGGCCTGAGGCATCACTGCGCCTCGGCAATAGCGCCATTTGCCCTCGAGGCTATATTGTTGTTCGCCCACCTCAAGGCGGTAAGGCTTTTCTGGCACGAAGCGCGCCCCACCCTTTTGGCTAATCAGACGCACTGTGACTACATTGCGACCCGGCACCAGCACCCCAACCGGCACTCGATAAAAGCGCGGCGGATACTGATACCCAGTGGCTCCTACGAATTGGCCATTGACATACACCGAGTCAGCATCGACAATGCAACCGAGCCTGAGCACTGCGCTTTGGCCAGCCACGCTGGCTGGGAGGTCAATAGTCTTGCGCAGCCAATGGCTGCCGTTCACTGGGTTTAGGCCGTCGCTTGCCCAATGGGTGCTGGTGAGGTCGACTTCGGGCCATGCTGTATCGTTGTAATCAATCGACCACCACGGAGTGGAGGCTTGCCGACCGGGGTCGCCTTGGTAGAGAGCCTGATTCCAGCGAGAAAAATTCTCGCCCTCAAGCTTCTTGAATCGAGCCCGATAGCCATCATCTTGCCATAAGCGCCATTCGCTCACTGCCTTTGGCCATCGCTGCAAGGCATCAAAGCTCATCCAAGACTCTATGGGAGTGCCTCCCCAACTCGCATTGACGATGCCAATGGGCACGTTCTCGAGTTCGTTGAGTTCCTTGCCGAGAAAATAGCCAAGAGCCGAGAAATTGAGGGCTGCCTCAGGCGTAGTAGCCACCCACGAGCCTCCGGCAAGCATATCTTGCTGATTGTGGAAATCTATCTCTTGTGGCACGGCAAACTGCCTGACCAGTCGATTGGCGTAGCTCCCTACCTCATCGGCAAAACGCTCCGCCACGCGGCGCACCGGCAGCTCCATATTGCTCTGACCCGAGCATAGCAACACGTCGCCCGACAACACGTCATCAATTCGGCGGTCGTTTACAGTGATTGAATACCCATCGCCCGCAGGCATCGGCTCCAAATCTACGCGCCATTGCCCCTTAGCGTCTGCCACGACCGTGGCCGATGACTGATAGCCAGGCCCCGAGCCGCGCACATCGACAGTCTCGCCGGGCGAGGCTGTGCCCCACACGGCCACTGGTAGATTACGCTGCACTACCATTCCGTCCGATACTAAGGGCGTAAGCGTCACCTCAGCTTTCAGCATCCCAGCAGCAACCATCGCAGCCACCAGCATCAACATATTCTTCATGCTATTAATTTTCTATGGGTAATTGATCAATGGTCGGATTTCCATACACCCCGAGTGAGAAGTCGTAGTATTCAGCCTTACCGCTATCATTGCTGGCCATAGCTTGCTCTGGGGTGAGGGTGGTAGCGTTGGCCGCTAAGGCACAAACCGTCACGCTCATTGACAAAAAGAATCGGGAGTAAATTTTTCTCATATATGGTAGGATTTAATATAAGGCTATTGTGAATAATAGGCAATACTTTTCTATGCAAAGGTAGCTACAAAAATGGGATAAACAAAATATTAATATAATAAAAAGCAGCCGCAAGGAGGAATGTCCTTGCGGCTGCTTTCTATGAGGGATGAAAAATCAAGGGTCATTTTTCATTTTTCATTATTCATTTTTCATTAGCCTCATGCGTTAGTGAGCTCGATGTGGTCGACGTCTTGGATCTCGTTGGCTTCGTCGAAGAGGCCATCGATGTCGTCCTTGCTGCCGACAACCAGACGCTCGTACTCGCGCAGACCCGTACCGGCGGGAATCAGGTGACCGCAAATCACGTTCTCCTTCATGCCCTCAAGATAGTCGGTCTTGCCGTTGATGGCAGCCTCGTTGAGCACCTTGGTAGTCTCCTGGAATGAGGCAGCCGAGATGAAGCTCGAGGTCTGCAGAGCGGCGCGGGTGATACCTTGCAGAATCTGCTCTGAGGTAGCGGGCACTGCATCGCGCACGGCAATCAGCTTGAGGTCGCGGCGCTTGAGGGCTGAGTTCTCATCACGCAGCTTGCGAGCGGTGATGATCTGACCCACTTGCACGTTCTCGCTGTCGCCAGCATCGACCACAACCTTGCGGCCCCAGATGCGATCGTTCTCCTCCATGAAGTCGCGCTTGTCAACGATTTGCGATTCCAGGAAGTTGGTATCGCCCGGCTCGAGGATGTTGACCTTGCGCATCATCTGGCGCACAATCACCTCAAAGTGCTTGTCGTTGATCTTCACGCCCTGCATGCGGTACACATCTTGCACCTCATTCACGATGTACTCTTGCACAGCGGTCGGACCCATGATGTTGAGGATGTCGGCCGGTGTGATAGCGCCGTCAGAGAGCGGTGTGCCAGCGCGCACGAAGTCGTTCTCCTGTACCAGGATCTGCTTTGACAGAGGCACCAGGTATTTGCGCTCGTTGCCAACCTTCTCGTTGACCACCGAAATCTCACGGTTACCGCGCTTGATCTTGCCGAAGTGCACCTCGCCGTCAATCTCAGATACGATTGCGGGGTTCGACGGGTTGCGAGCCTCAAACAGCTCGGTCACACGAGGCAGACCACCGGTGATATCACCAGCACCGCCGCCTGATGCGCGAGGAATCTTAACAAAGATTTCGCCAGCCTTGATTTCGGCATCATTGTCCTTGAGCAGGTGAGCGCCCACAGGCAGAGCGTATAGCTTGATCTCCTGGCCGTTGGCATCAATTATAGCGGCTTCGGGCACTTTGGCGCGATCCTTAGATTCGATTATCACACGGTCTTGCAGACCCGACTGCTCATCGATATCGGTGCGGTAGGTGACATTCTCGATGAGGTTGCGATACTCGATGCGGCCGGGCACCTCGCTGACAATAACAGCGTTGAAGGGGTCCCATTCGCAAATGATATCGCCTTTCTTGACCTCTGAGTCGTTCTTGAAGAACAGCTTAGAGCCGTAAGGTATTGCTGCCGAGGTAAGCATCATCTTGGTCTTGGGATCCATGATGCGCATTTCGGCCAGACGGCCAACTACCACATCTACTGGCTTGCCATCGATAACCTCATCGGTAGAAACGGTGCGGAGCTCCTCGATTTCGAGCTTACCGTCATAGTTGCTGGTGATGGTTGATACGGCTGCGATGTTTGAAGCCACACCACCGACGTGGAATGTACGCAGTGTAAGCTGTGTACCCGGTTCGCCGATCGACTGGGCAGCGATGACGCCCACGGCCTCGCCCTTCTGCACCATGCGGTTGTTGGCCAGGTTGCGACCATAGCACTTGGCGCATACGCCGCGCTTAGCCTCGCAGGTGAGCACCGAGCGAATTTCTACGCTCTCGATAGGCGAAGCATCGATGCGCTCGGCAGCGGCATCGTTGATTTCCTCGCCAGCGCGCACGATGACCTCCTCGGTCTGCGGGTCGATGATGTCATGCACTGACACACGGCCCAGGATGCGCTCGCCAAGCGAAGCTACCACCTCGTCGTTATTCTTAATCTCCTTGCAAACCAGGCCGCGCAGAGTGCCGCAGTCCTCCTCGGTGATAATCACGTCGTGAGCTACGTCCACCAGACGACGGGTCAGGTAACCAGCGTCGGCTGTCTTCAGTGCGGTATCGGCAAGACCCTTGCGGGCACCGTGGGTCGAGATGAAGTACTCGAGCACCGAGAGGCCCTCCTTGAAGTTTGCAAGAATCGGGTTCTCAATAATCTGGCCGCCTTCGGCACCGGCTTTCTGAGGCTTGGCCATCAGACCACGCATACCTGCCAGCTGACGGATCTGGTCCTTAGAACCACGAGCGCCAGAGTCAAGCATCATGTATACAGCGTTGAAGCCCTGATTGGCCTCCTTCATCTGCTTCATGAGCACCTGGGTGAGGTCGGCGTTGACGTGTGTCCAGATATCGATAATCTGGTTGTAACGCTCGTTGTTGGTGATAAAGCCCATCGAGTAGTTGTTCATCACCTCCTCGACTTCGGCGTATCCCTTGGCTACGATTTCCTCCTTTTCTGGCGGGATGATCACATCGCCGAGGTTGAACGACAGACCGCCCTGGAATGCCATGCGGTAACCGAGGTTCTTGATGTCATCGAGGAACTGTGCCGAGCGCGGAATACCGCACTTCTTGATCACCTTTGAGATGATGTCGCGCAGCGACTTTTTGGACAGAATCTCGTTGACATAGCCAATCTCCTTAGGCACATACTGGTTGACCAGCACACGGCCCACCGACGTGTCCTTTACGAGGTGCTTGTAGGGCTTGCCCTCCTCGTCGACATCGTCAACCATTACGGTGACGGGGGCATGGAGAGTGACCTTGCCTTCGTTGTAGGCGATTTCGGCTTCTTCAGGTCCATAGAATATGGTGCCTTCGCCCTTGTCGCCCTTGCGGAGTTTGGTGATATAGTAGAGACCGAGCACCATGTCCTGCGAAGGCACGGTGATAGGTGCGCCATTGGCGGGGTTGAGGATGTTGTGAGCGCCGAGCATCAGCATCTGAGCCTCGAGGATAGCCTCGTTGCCCAGCGGGAGGTGCACAGCCATCTGGTCACCGTCGAAGTCGGCGTTGAATGCCGTACATGCCAGCGGGTGCAGCTGGATTGCCTTACCCTCGATCATCTTGGGCTGGAAGGCCTGGATACCGAGGCGGTGCAGTGTAGGAGCACGGTTGAGCAGCACGGGGTGACCCTTCATCACGTATTCCAGGATGTCCCATACCACCGGCTCTTTGCGGTCGACAATCTTCTTTGCGCTCTTGACAGTCTTGACGATGCCGCGCTCGATGAGCTTGCGGATTACGAATGGCTTGTACAGCTCGGCTGCCATATCCTTGGGCAGACCGCACTCGTGCATCTTCAGCTCAGGACCTACGACGATTACCGAACGTGCTGAGTAGTCGACGCGCTTACCGAGCAGGTTCTGACGGAAACGACCCTGCTTGCCCTTGAGCGAGTCAGAGAGCGATTTGAGCGGACGGTTGGCATCGCTCTTCACGGCCGATGACTTGCGGCTGTTGTCAAGCAGTGAGTCGACAGCCTCCTGGAGCATACGCTTCTCGTTGCGCAGAATCACCTCGGGAGCCTTGATCTCGAGCAGTCTCTTCAGACGGTTGTTGCGAATAATCACGCGGCGATACAGGTCGTTGAGGTCGCTGGTTGCGAATCGGCCTCCATCAAGCGGCACCAAGGGACGCAACTCTGGCGGAATCACCGGCACCACCTGCAGAATCATCCATTCGGGCTTGTTGCGATTGCGAGATGCGCGGAACGATTCCACCACCTGCAGGCGCTTCAGAGCCTCGGTCTTGCGCTGTTGCGATGAGTTCTCCTTGTCGGCCTGTGCGCGCAGCTGGTAGCTGAGGCTATCGAGGTCGAGCTCGGTGAGCAGGTCGTAGATTGCCTCAGCGCCCATCTTGGCAATGAATTTGTTGGGGTCTGTGTCGTCGAGCAGCTGGTTGTCCTTGGGGAGCTTGGCCATCAGCTCGATGTATTCATCCTCGGTGAGGAGGTCGAGACGCTGCGGTCCGCCCTCAACGTCGGCTGCTGCGCCAGGTTGGAGCACGATGTAGCGCTCATAGTAGATTACAGAATCAAGCTTCTTGGAGGGGAGACCCAGCAAGTAGCCTATCTTATTGGGAAGTGAGCGGAAGTACCAGATGTGAGCCACCGGCACAACGAGCTTGATGTGGCCCATGCGCTCGCGACGCACTTTCTTCTCAGTGACCTCTACGCCGCAACGGTCGCACACGATGCCCTTGTAACGGATGCGCTTGTATTTTCCGCAATGGCACTCATAGTCCTTGACAGGACCAAAGATGCGCTCGCAGAACAGGCCATCCCTTTCAGGCTTGTAGGTGCGATAATTGATAGTCTCCGGTTTCAGGACTTCGCCCGACGATTTCTCGAGGATCTCCTCGGGCGATGCGAGCCCGATGGTGATCTTGGAGAAGCCGTTTTTTGTTTTAGTGTCTTTTCTAAAAGCCATATTTTGGTTTTACATCAAAAAGTCAAAAGTCAAAAGTCAAAAGTGCCCTGAATGGGGTGCTCCCGGCCGGGGCACTTTCAAATAGCAGAGAAGCCGGAGGCTCTTTATTCGAGGTTGACGCTGAGGCCAAGGCCGCGCAACTCATGGAGCAGCACGTTGAGCGACTCGGGGATACCGGCCTGCGGCATTGGATCGCCCTTGACGATGGCTTCGTAAGCCTTGCTGCGGCCGTTGACGTCGTCACTCTTGATGGTCAGGATTTCTTGCAGCACATGCGAAGCACCGAATGCCTCGAGTGCCCAAACCTCCATCTCACCAAAGCGCTGTCCACCGAATTGGGCTTTACCGCCGAGTGGCTGCTGGGTGATGAGCGAGTACGGACCGATGCTGCGGGTGTGCATCTTATCCTCAACCATGTGGCCGAGCTTAAGCATGTAGATCACGCCTACTGTAGCCGGTTGGTCAAAGCGCTCGCCAGTGCCGCCATCGTAGAGGTAAGTCTTGCCGTAGCGTGGCAGACCGGCCTTGTCGGTGAGGGCGTTGATGTCATCGAGAGATGCGCCGTCGAAAATCGGGGTTGAGAATTTCTCGCCCAGTTCGCGGCCTGCCCATCCGAGCACGGTCTCGAAGATCTGACCCAGGTTCATACGCGAAGGCACGCCCAGAGGGTTGAGCACGATGTCAACCGGTGTACCGTCGGCCAGGAAGGGCATATCCTCCTGTCTTACTATACGCGACACGATACCCTTGTTGCCGTGCCGACCTGCCATCTTATCGCCCACGCCGATTTTGCGCTTCTTGGCGATGTAGACCTTGGCGATCTGCATGATGCCTGAGGGGAGCTCGTCGCCAATCGAGATGTCAAATTTCTTGCGGCGCAACTCGGCATCGATTTCCTTTGACTTGCGCAGATAGTTGACGATGGCCTGGCGGATCAGGTCATTCTTGTGCGGGTCGTTGGTCCACTTGCTCAAGTTGATAGTGTCATAGTTGAGGTCGCGCAGCGTCGAGGCGCTGAATTTCGCTCCCTTAGGTATGATATCGCTGCCGATAAAGTCCTTGATGCCCATCGAGGTCTTGCCCTCAGTCAGGGTCATCAGCTTGTTGACCAGCAGGTCCTTGAGTTCGCTGAGCTTGAGCTCATACTCTTCGTCGAGCTTGGGCAGCAGCGCGTTGGCGGCTTTTGATTTTTTCTTGGCAGCCTTTGAGAACAGGTTGGTGCCAATCACCACGCCCTTGAGCGAGGGGCTTGCCTTGAGAGATGCGTCCTTGACATCCCCGGCCTTGTCGCCGAAGATAGCACGGAGCAGCTTCTCCTCAGGCGTCGGGTCTGATTCTCCCTTAGGAGTAATCTTACCGATCATGATGTCGCCCGGCACGACGTGAGCGCCGATGCGGATGATACCGCGCTCATCGAGGTCGTGGGTTGCGTCTTCGCTCACATTGGGGATGTCGGCGGTGAGTTCCTCCAAGCCGCGCTTTGTCTCGCGCACCTCGAGGGCGTACTCATCAACATGCACCGATGTCAGAATATCGTCGCGCACCATGCGCTCGTTGAGCACGATAGCGTCCTCATAGTTGTAACCCTTCCATGGCATGAACGCCACTTTGAGGTTGCGACCCAGGGCCAGCTCGCCGTTCTCGGTGCTGTAGCCCTCGGTGAGGATATCGCCACGCTCCACTCTCTGACCAGCCTTGCATATGGGGCGAAGGTCGATAGTGGTGCTCTGGTTGGTTTTGCGCCACTTGGGCAGCATATAGGTTTTGACTGCGGGGGTGAAGGCTACGAATTCCTCCTCCTCGGTGCGGTCATATCTGATTACAATCTTGGTAGCGTCCACAAACTCGATGGTGCCGGCGCCCTCAGCGGTAATCTGAGTGCGCGAGTCGCGTACGAGTTGGGCCTCGATGCCGGTGCCAACGATCGGGCTCTCTGAGCGCATCAGAGGCACAGCCTGGCGCATCATGTTTGATCCCATCAGAGCGCGGTTGGCATCGTCATGCTCCAGGAATGGAATCAGAGATGCGGCAATCGATGCAATCTGTGTGGGCGATACGTCCATCAGTTCTACCTCGCTTGGGGGCACTACGGGGAAGTCAGCGTCGAGGCGAGCCTTCACCTTGTCGCGGATAAATGTTCCGTCGGGGTTGAGCGGCGCGTTGCCCTGAGCGATTACCTTGCCCTCTTCGATTTCTGCGGTGAGGTATGTCACCTCATCGTTGTTGAGGTTGACCTTTGAGTTCTCAACCTTGCGATACGGGGTCTCGATAAATCCGAGGTCGTTGATCTTGGCATACACGCAGAGCGAGCTGATAAGACCGATGTTAGGACCCTCGGGGGTCTCAATCGGGCAGAGGCGACCGTAGTGGGTGTAGTGCACGTCGCGCACCTCAAAGCCGGCGCGCTCACGCGACAGACCGCCGGGGCCGAGGGCCGACATACGGCGCTTGTGGGTAATTTCGGCCAGAGGGTTGGTCTGGTCCATGAATTGCGACAGGGCGTTGGTGCCGAAGAATGTGTTGATCACCGACGAGATGGTCTTGGCGTTGATCAGGTCAATGGGCTTGAACACCTCATTGTCTCTTACGTTCATTCTCTCGCGTATAGTGCGCGACATGCGGGCCAGGCCCACGCCGAATTGGTTGTAAAGCTGCTCGCCGACGGTGCGCACACGGCGGTTGCTCAGGTGGTCGATATCATCGACTGCCGTCTTTGAGTTGATCAGCTCTATGAGATATTTGATAATGGCTATGATGTCTTCGCGAGTCAGCACCTTGACATCCATCGATGTGTCGAGGCCGAGCTTCTTGTTGATGCGGTAGCGTCCGACAAGGCCCAGGTCGTAGCGCTTCTCTGAGAAGAAAAGGTTTTGGATTACCTCGCGAGCGCTGGCGTCGTCTGGCGGCTCAGCGTTGCGCAGCTGGCGATAGATGTATTGGATGGCGTCTTGCTCAGTGTTTGAGGTATCCTTCTGCAGGGTGTTGAAGATAATCGAGTAGTCGCTGGCATTGGCGTCCTCCTTGTGGAGCAACACATTGTCAACGCCTGATTCCAGGATGTCGTCGATGTTCTCCTCGGTGATTTCGGTCTCGCGGTCGAGCACAACCTCGCTGCGCTCTATGGTTGATACCTCACCGGTATCCTCATCGACAAAGTCTTCGACCCAGGTCTTCAGCACGCGTGCGGCCAATTTGCGGCCAATTGCTTTTTTGAGGTTAGCTTTGGTCACCTTGATTTCTTCGGCCAGGCCAAAGATCTCAATGATGTCCTTGTCGCTCTCCAGACCGATAGCGCGCAGCAGTGTGGTCACGGGCAGTTTCTTCTTGCGGTCGATGTAAGCGTACATCACATTGTTGATGTCAGTGGCAAACTCGATCCAAGAGCCGCGGAAAGGTATGATGCGGGCACTATACAGCAGGGTACCGTTGGCGTGGGTGCTCTGTCCGAAGAACACGCCGGGCGAACGGTGGAGCTGCGACACGATTACGCGCTCGGCCCCGTTGATGACAAATGTGCCTTTGTCTGTCATATAAGGAATGGGACCCAGGTACACATCCTGGATCACCGGTTCGAAATCCTCGTGGTCGGGGTCGGTGCAGTACAATTTGAGCTTCGCTTTCAGGGGCACGCTGTAAGTCAGACCGCGCTCCAGACATTCCTCAATGGTGTAGCGTGGAGGGTCGATATAATAGTCGATAAACTCAAGCACAAAGCTGTTGCGTGTGTCGACTATGGGGAAATTCTCGGCAAAAACCTTGTACAATCCTTCATTGTTGCGCTTCTCAGGCGGGGTGTCGAGCTGCAAGAAGTCCTGGAAAGACTTCAGCTGCACCTCCAAAAAGTCGGGATAAGGCAACGGGTTCTTTACCGAAGCGAAATTTATGCGGGGTTTTGCGGTGGGTACTGACATCTATTAAGGAAAAATAGTAAATAAAAGGGAAGTCAAATCGAATATACGACAAAAAGGTTAAGAATCTCCCTTGAGGGGATTCTTAACCCGATACCTGCGTGGGGCAGGCATTTTATTTCAGTTCGACAACAGCGCCGTCAGCTTCGAGACGCTCCTTGATGCTGTCAGCATCAGCCTTGGCAACGCCTTCCTTCACGTTAGCGGGTGCGCCGTCAACGAGTTCCTTAGCTTCCTTGAGGCCGAGACCGGTGATTTCCTTCACAGTCTTCACCACTTTGAGCTTGTTGGGGCCAACTTCCTTGAGCACTACGTCGAATGAGGTCTTCTCCTCTTCAACGGGAGCAGCGGCAGCGGGGCCAGTTGCAACAGCTACAGCAGCTGCGGCGGGTTTGATACCGTATTCGTTCTCGAGTACCTGAGCGAGTTCGTTTACTTCCTTTACGGTGAGGTTCACAAGTTGTTCAGCAAGAGCTTTGATGTCTGCCATTGTAGTATTTGTTTGGATTGTTTGATTTTTATTTTATTTGGGTTTTTATCCCTCGCGTTCGCCGAGGGTCTTGAGCACGCCGTGGATGGTGTTGCCTCCGCTTTGCAGAGCACCGATGACATTGTTGATCGGCGACTGGAGCAGTGCGATAACATCGGCGATGAGCTCGTTCTTGCTCTTGATCGATGCCAGAGCATCGATAGCGTCGGCTCCGTATACGCATTCCTCAACAAAGGCGCCCTTGAGCATGGGCAGCTTGTCGCCTTTTTTGACAAAGTCCTTGAGGAGCTTTGCGGGAGCGTTGCCTACGCGGGTGAGCATCAGTGAGGTTGATTCCTTCAGAGCTGGATAGAGGCCCGAGTAGTCGGTGTCGAGCTCTTCCATGGCCTTGTGGAGCAGGGTGTTCTTAACCACCAGCAGCTTGATGTCGGCCTTGAAGCAAGCACGGCGCAGGGCGCTGGTCTTCTCAGCGTTGAGGCCGGCGGTCTCAACGAGATAGAATGCCGGATACTCCTGGAGGGCAACCTTGATGTTCTCTATGATTTGTGATTTATCTTCCTTTTTCATTGTAGTCGCTTAGTTAGGGGTATTTAGACTGCATCGACCGACTTGACGTCAACCTTGACGCCAGGGCTCATTGTGCTGGAAAGATAAATGCTCTTGATATATGTGCCTTTGGCAGTGGCGGGCTTCAGCTTAATGAGTGTGTTGACAAACTCACGAGCGTTGTCACGCATCTGCTCAGGGGTGAACGATACTTTTCCGATTGAAGAGTGCACGATGCCATTCTTGTCAACCTTGAAGTCGATTTTGCCTTTCTTCACTTCCTCAACGGCCTTGGCCACGTCTTGGGTCACAGTGCCGCTCTTGGGGTTAGGCATCAAGCCGCGGGGACCGAGGATACGGCCCAACTGGCCTACCTTGCCCATCACTGAGGGCTGGGTGATGATCACGTCGACATCGGTCCAGCCGTCCTTGATCTTCTGGATGTACTCGTCGAGGCCGACATAATCAGCTCCGGCAGCCTTGGCGGCAGCTTCGGCATCGGGGGTGCAGAGCACGAGCACGCGCACCACCTTGCCAGTGCCATGAGGCAGAGTCACCACGCCGCGCACCATCTGGTTGGCTTTGCGGGGGTCTACGCCCAGGCGAACGTCGATATCTAAGGAAGCGTCGAATTTGGTAAAGGTAACTTCTTTCACCTTCTCGGCTGCTTCGAGCAGCGGATACGACTTCCCGGCTTCAATCTTTGCTATGGCAAGCTTTTGGTTTTTGGTAAGTTTACTCATCTTGATTGAATTTTTTAATTGTTGGCGGGAAATTCGCCCTTAACGCTGATACCCATGCTGCGAGCGGTGCCGGCAACCATGCGCATAGCCGATTCTACGGTGAAGCAGTTCAAGTCGGGCATTTTGTCTTCAGCAATTGTCTTCACCTGGTCCCAGGTGACCTCGGCTACCTTGTTGCGGTTGGGCTGGGCTGAGCCGCTCTTGATCTTGGTGATCTCTTTGAGCTGCACGGCCACCGGCGGGGTCTTTACGACAAAGTCAAAACTCTTGTCGGCGTAATAGGTGATTACGACCGGCAGAATCTTGCCAGCTTTGTCCTGGGTGCGGGCGTTGAATTGCTTGCAAAATTCCATGATGTTGATGCCCTTGCTACCAAGAGCGGGACCAACTGGAGGCGATGGGTTAGCAGCGCCACCCTTTATCTGCAATTTAATCTGGCCAGCAATTTCTTTTGCCATTTCTTTTAACTACTTAAGATTAATTATAACAAAACATTAATACAGGTCCTGACCGACTTGGGGGCGTAACCTCCCCAGGGTCATTCCCTCGTAACTTGCCAATTGTCAAGCTCAAGCAGAGTCTTGCGACCGAAGATTTTGACAGCAACCTTGAGCTTGCCCTTATCGGGAGCAATCTCCTCAATCAGCCCGGAGAATCCGCTGAACGGACCCTCGTTGACCTTCACTGTCTCACCCACCATATAATCGCTCTCTACTACGCCTGCGTTTTCGGCATGCTCGTCGGCCGAGCCCATCATGCGCTTCACGTCGCTTTCAGAAAGCATCGTGGGCGCAGACCCTTTTTCGCGTCCGCGCAGAAAATCGATTACGTTGGTGGTGTTAGTCAGCTCATGTATCAGCTCGCCTGTGAGGTCAGCTTCAATAAACACGTACCCGGAATAGAGATTGCGCTCCTTGATCACTTTCTTTCCTCTGCGCACAGTCACAACCTTTTCAGTGGGAATCAACACCTGGAAGAGATGGTCGCCCAGACCTCCGTTCTTCATTGCTCCGTCGAGGAGCTCCTTCACCTTGGTCTCCTTGCCTGAAATGGCACGCAGCACGTACCATCCTCTGCGGTTTGCTTGTTTCTCTGCCATGATGTTCTGATTCTACAATTGTAAGTTGGTTGTTTTTGTAACATTGCTCACAGCCTTGCCGGGGCTGCTGGTGGTTGGGGATGCTGGCGGCAAATTCGCCCAGGGGCGAAGGTGGAAGCATTTGAGCCGCTCAGCTTCCGCTATTGGTAGTTGCGTTAAGTGTCTTATATTCATTACAAAAAACCTCATCTCTGACGAAATGCGGTTTTCGGTAAATATAGATTCCTTATTTCATAAGCTTCTAACCTACGATATTAGATATGGTAGAGAAGCTTCATCAAGGCTTCGGAAATTTGGTCCATCACCAGCACTATCAGTGCTATGATTAGCGATGCGATCATTACGATGATGGCCGATTTCACGACCTGTGACTTGGTGGGCCAGGAGGTCTTGTAGCGCAACTCTGTGTACGAGTTCTCCAAGGCCGTTACTAATTTGAGTTTCTTCATTTTTTTGTTTTTTAGCACGGGAAGTAAGGCTCGAACTCACGACCCTCGGTTTTGGAGACCGATGCTCTACCAACTGAGCTATTCCCGTGTGTTTAAGGCGGCTTGCGGCTTGCAAGCCGCCTTATTATGTGGTGTTAGTGTTGACTGTGGATTAGTCGAGGATCTCGGTGATCTGACCTGAACCAACGGTGCGGCCACCTTCGCGGATAGCGAAACGCAGACCAGCGTCGCAAGCTACGGGAGTGATGAGGTCAACAAAGATCTCTACGTTATCGCCAGGCATTACCATTTCTACGCCCTCGGGGAGAGTAATCTCGCCAGTCACGTCAAGTGTGCGGATGTAGAACTGGGGACGATAGTGGTTGTGGAACGGAGTGTGGCGGCCGCCTTCCTCTTTCTTGAGGATATAGACAGAAGCTTTGAACTTGCTGTGGGGCTTCACAACACCCGGGTGGCAGATTACCATGCCGCGCTTCACGTCCTTCTTGTCGATACCACGGAGCAGCAGACCTACATTGTCGCCAGCCTCGCCGAGGTCAAGGATCTTGCGGAACATCTCAACGCCAGTAACGGTCGACTTCATGCTTGCGCCAAGGCCCATGATTTGAACTTCGTCACCAACCTTAACCACGCCGGTCTCGATACGGCCAGTAGCTACGGTGCCGCGGCCGGTGATGGTGAACACGTCCTCAACAGGCATCAGGAAGGGCTTGTCGATTGCGCGGGGAGGCAGTGGAATCCAGCTGTCAACAGCGTCCATGAGCTCCATTACTTTCTCTTCCCACTCGGGCTCGCCGTTGAGGGCGCCGAGGGCTGAACCGCGGATAACCGGGGTGTTGTCGCCGTCATAGCCGTACTGGTTGAGCAGGTCGCGCATGTCCATTTCGGTGAATTCGATCATCTCCTCGTCGTCGACCATGTCGCACTTGTTGAGGAAAACAACGATGCTGGGCACGTTTACCTGGCGGGCGAGAAGGATGTGCTCGCGGGTCTGGGGCATCGGGCCGTCGGTGGCGGCTACCACGATGATTGCGCCGTCCATCTGAGCAGCACCAGTCACCATGTTCTTAACGTAGTCAGCGTGTCCGGGGCAGTCAACGTGGGCATAGTGGCGGTTCTTGGTCTCATACTCAACGTGAGCGGTGTTGATGGTGATACCGCGCTCTTTCTCCTCGGGAGCGTTGTCGATCTGGTCGAACGACTTAACTTCGGAGAGACCCTGCTTAGCGAGCACCATGGTGATGGCGGCGGTGAGGGTGGTCTTGCCGTGGTCAACGTGACCGATTGTGCCGATGTTTACGTGCGGCTTCGTTCTTTCGAATTTCTCTTTAGCCATAGCTGGTTTATTTATTTCTTTTTGTTAATGATATGCTTTTTCACAAAAGACCACGGCAACGACGAGCGCCACCGGGGCTTTATTGGATTGGAGCCGATGGCGGGATTTGAACCCGCGACCTCTTCCTTACCAAGGAAGTGCTCTACCCCTGAGCTACATAGGCATTGGCATAAAAAAGAGCGGAAGACGAGGCTCAAACTCGCGACCCTCAGCTTGGAAGGCTGATGCTCTATCAACTGAGCTACTTCCGCAATCATTTGTGGGCGCGGATGGATTCGAACCACCGAAGGTGTCAACCAGCAGATTTACAGTCTGCCCCATTTGGCCACTCTGGAACACGCCCATTTTCATTTGTCGATTTAGCTTTCAATGTCCTGAGCCTCTTGTCGGATTCGAACCAACGACCCCGAGATTACAAATCACGTGCTCTGGCCAACTGAGCTAAAGAGGCGGTTTTCAATTTTCTCTTGCCTCGGTTGAGGTGGCTTACCTCCCCGTTTGCGATTGCAAAGTTACGGCCTTTTTCTGAATTGACAAAATATTTTTCAAAGAATTTTTCAAAAAAACATCACTTTTTTCGTAAGTCGTTGATTATCAGTAGGCGATTAATTGCCTTCAAAACCACAGGATCAAAGCCCCAAGAGGCATCAGACGGCTTGACAGCCTTAGACCATAAAGCCACAAGGACGTAAAGCCACAAGATTTCTTCTCTTTTCCTTTCCTCTATGTCCTTGTGGCTTTATGTCCTTGTGGCTTTATGGTCTCAGGGCATCCATGCCCGCTTCTATCAGTATTTCTTTATCTTTTTGGTGCTCCAGTCGATTTGCTCGGTGCACAGGGCTGGGGCCACATGGGGGATTTCCGACCCGGCCTTGACCAAGATCACGCAGCGTATGTCTCCGCCTGGGGCCAGCGAGTGCCATCCCGGCTGGTATTTCTTGCCGCTCTGGTAGTCAACCCACGCGGTATTGCCTGGCAGGTACACATCGCGGCGCTCGGTATTCTCCATAAACGGTGCCACCATGATCTTGCTGCCAAACATATATTGGTCCTCAACTCGCCATGCGCCTGGGTCGTCAGGAAATTCGAGCAGCAAGGCGCGCATCATCGGCCAACCATTCTCAGTGCACTCCTTAGCCTCGTCGAGCACATAGGGCATGAGCGAGTATTTGAGCTCGGCGCAACGGCGGAAATAATCGGTGAACTCCTTATTATATAGCCAAGGCTCGGTGGGAGGCGCTCCATGAGCGCGGGTGTGTGAGCACAGGAATCCCATAGGCAGCCAGCGGCGGTACAGCTCCTCGGGCGTACTGGTCACGAATCCTCCCATGTCATGGCTCCAGAAGCAGAAGCCTGACAAGCCGAACGACAAGCCCTCGCGCAGGGTGCCGATCATTCCGGCATCGGTCGATGCGGCATCGCCTCCCCAATGCAATGGGTAACGCTGGCTGCCGGCCCAGGCCGAACGAGCCCAGATGATATTGTCACCGCTGACCTTCTTGGTGGCCTCGGCCACAGCGCGGTTGTAGCGCACCGGGTATAGGTTATGCTCGTACCAGCCCGAGCGGCCATTGTGGTACACGGCTTCAATCGGGGCTGCCTCGCCAAAGTCGACCTTGATGGCTCCTACCCCCATTGAGATGAGGTTTGAGATCTTGTCTTGGTACCAAGCCACGGTCTCGGGATTGGTGAAGTCGAGCACGGCATCCTCATAGGGGAGCGCTCCCTTGCCGTTGGCAACGGCCAAGCCGCGCTCTACCAGCTCGGGGAAGTATTTGTTGCCTGGCACGAAGTATGGGAGCTGCCACAAGCAGATGTGGAAACCATCGTTCCTGAGGTCGCTGATCATCTGCTGCGGGTCGGCGAAGCGCGATGGCGAGAACTCGTAGTCGCATTGCCAGTCGACATCAAACCATCCCGTGTCGAAATGTATCACATCGGCCGGTATGCGATTGTCGCGCAATTGGCGTGCCACCTCGCGGCCCTCGTCCTCGGTAAAATATGAGATGCGGCTCATCCAGGTGCCAAAACTCCATGTCGGTGGCATCTCGGGGCGTCCGCTCACCTGGGTGTAGGCACTAAGCACCTCTTTGGGCTGCCCAAAGAAGATGAACAGGTCCATATCCTCGTCGATCATGAATAGCTTGTTGGCCCCGATGTAGCTGCAGCCGATGTCGGCTGTGACGGGCGCTGAGGTGTGGAGAAACATCCCATAGCCCTTGTTGCTCATATAAAAAGGTATAGGCTTGTACATGTCGGGGGTCTCCGGGCCCTGCGGGTCGGTGACGAACAGGTTGAGCTTCTGCCCTACCTTGTCGAGATGGGTGGCAGATTCGCCAAAGCCGTAGATGCGTTCGGTCGGGGCTATGCTCCACACGGGGTTTATGCTGCGCGAGTTGTCGCTGCCGCGCTTGATGAAGCTGAACGGTGGAACCTTGACCTGGGTGCTGTCATTGTCGGCCCATACGCGCGTCTGGGTCATTATGCGGCCATCCGCATCGCGCAGCACCAGGCGCCAAGGATAAGCCTGGATTTCGAGTTGGCCATTGGGGCTGGAATAGATTATGTTTTGCCCATCCTTGGTTACGGTCCAAGCTGAGGCGTCGGCTTGGGGCGCGCCGTTGAGCATGGGAGATTCGGCATCATCGGCCGGAGCCGGACGCGGCGAGGTGTGGATCTTGACTCTCAAGGTGCGCGGTCCGATTGGCTCGACCGAGAATCCGAGTTGTGGATTCTGCGGGTAGGCGGTGTTGGGGAAGTCCAGGCTCTGCAGGGGCTGGTGCAGATAGGTGTTGGCATTGAAAGCCTGGCGCGGCATCAGCTGCTGGCGCTTCCACTCTATCAGGCCCTGGCCGGTAGCGGTGTCGAAGGCGGCAAGGCTGTCGGCGAAAAAATAGGTGTTGCTCATATCGCTGAAGTCGGCGCTGACATCCTTGGTCTGGCTCAGCAGGTAGGCCGTACCTCCGTTGTGCTTGGTTTCGGCTTGGGCTATCCCCAAGGCGCAGATCGCTGCCGTCGCTATGATTGGTTTTATTCTCATGGCAAAAATGGTTTGTGATTTAATAATGTGCAAAGTTAAGGGGTTTTGGCACACTCAAAGGGTCAGAAATGTTGTCAATATTGGTCAAAAATGACTTAATTAAGGATTTTCCGACCGTTTTTACAACTTTTTTTGGTGGGTTCGGTTTTTATGAGTAAGTTTGTAGAGTGAAATTGTATTAACTCCGAAATGGACCCTGTAGATACCAATGAAGTGAAGCGCTCAATGCGCGAAATCCTCGAGGCCGAAAGCCGTGCCATAAAGAACATCCCCGTTACCGACGACTACGCCAAAGCCGTCGATATCATCGTAGAGCGTGTCCACCGCCAGGGAGGCAAGCTCGTGGCTTCAGGCATGGGCAAGGCCGGACAGATTGCCATGAACATAGCCACCACCTTCGCCTCAACCGGCACTCCGGCCATAACCCTCCATCCCAGCGAGGCGCAGCATGGCGACTTGGGGGTGCTGCAGCCTCACGATGTGCTGCTGCTCGTGTCTAATTCTGGAAAGACGCGCGAGATCCTCGAGCTGATCAAGCTAATCGAGGGTTTCTACACCGATATACCTATTATAGTAATAACGGGTAATCCGGCCAGCCCGGTGGCTCAGGCTGGCGATGCCGTGCTCGCCACTGGAGCCAGTCCGGAGGTGTGTCCTCTGGGGCTGACACCCACCACATCGACTACGATCATGACGGTAATCGGCGACGTGTTGGTCGTCAACACCATGCGAGCTATCGGATTTACGCGCGAGGATTACGCCAAGCGCCACCATGGCGGCTACCTCGGCACCGTCGCCCGCAGCTAATCCGCTACTTATTACTAATTACTTGTTACTTATTACTTTTGACTTTTGACTTAATATATGTCTCAGCATACCCCTACCACTAAGGCTCCCCGCGTCGACGGAGCCAACATAGCAATCCTTAGCGCCGAATGGAACGGCCACATCAACCAGCGTATGGTCGACAGCGCCGCTGCCGCCCTCAAGGAGATGGGCGCCAAGCATCAGATATTTTATGTGCCCGGAGCCGTAGAACTCACTTTCGGAGCTTCGCAGCTCATCGAGGCATCGGTGTTTGATGCCGTGATTGTATTCGGCACTGTGATTCGCGGCGGCACTCCCCACTTCGACTATGTGTGCCAGAGCGTGACCCAGGGCATCACCGCCCTCAATGCTGACTGCGACACACCGGTGATATTCGGTGTCCTCACCGTCGACAACGAGCAAGACGCCCTCGACCGCGCTGGCGGTCCCCACGGCGACAAAGGCCGCGAGTACGCCGAAGCCGCCCTCAAGATGATCGCCTTCCAGCGCCAAGTGCAAGAGCTGTGAAATGAAAAATGAATAATGAAAAATGAAGAATGGCCCCGTTGAGAGCCATTTTTCATTTTTCATTATTCATTCTTCATTCTTAGATTACTCTGTCGAGCATGTCCTTCAGCTCTGAGAGGGGTTTCTCACCCTCGTCGTGCCAAAATTCTGTGCCGTCTTTGTAAACGAAGAATGCTGGGTAGTGCTCTACTCCCCACTCTTCGGTGAGTTTCGGTTCCTTGTCTACATCTATTTGTATAATGTTTGCTTTGTCGCCCATCACATTTCTCAATTCATCGATGATAGGCATTTCGCGTTGGCAATGAGGGCACCAGGTGGCGTAGAACTCAATCAGCGTCGGCTTGCTCTCAGCCAAATCAGCTTTAAGTTTCTGAGTAATGTCCATGGTTATTCGTCCTTTTTGGTTTGGATATGTTCTTTGATTTTGCGCACAAGCTCATCGGCTGACTGTACACCCACGGCACGCCAAGCGGCCACGCCGAGTTTGAAGATGATCAGCGTAGGCACCGAGCGCACGTTGTACTCGGCTGCCAAAGCTTGGTTTTTGTCAATGTCGACCTTTACAATGTTGGCTGCATCGCCAACTTGGCTCTTCACCTCCTCAAGGATGGGACCCTGCACCTTGCACGGGCCGCACCAAGTGGCGAAGAAGTCAACCAGTGTCGGCTTCTCCTGGCTTATAAGTTTGTTGAAATCGTCCATATTCTTGAATTTTTGGTTATGAGTTCGGTTTGTCTATTAGAAAAACAACCCTTTTGCCTCAAAGTTTAGCCCTAGAAAGCCAAAATGAGGTTAACGTTGCAAAAAATCATTGTTAAATTTTGACATTCGGCCAAAAACTCGTACCTTTGCACTTGGAAACGCAACAGTCCTCGGGGCGCATTAGCAAATGCAGCATCCACGCGCCCCGATTTTGCGCCCCTCCCCTGGTCTGGTAGCTCAGCTGGATAGAGCAACAGCCTTCTAAGCTGTGGGTCCCGGGTTCGAATCCCGGCCGGATCACAACCCCAAAAAGCCGCCCTCTCAGAGCGGCTTTTTTGCGTTCTGGAGCCCTTAAAATACCCTTCAAAACCATAAAATAGCGAAAAGCCAACCCGATAAGATGGAGAAGTTGTGCAATTGTTGTGCAACTTTTACCGGATGGTTGTGCAACTTTTACCGGATGGTTGTGCAACTTTTGCCAGATGGTTGTGCAACTTTTATAGGGTGGTTGTGCAACTTTTGTGCGACCCTTGTGCAACTTTTGTGCGACCCTTGTGCAACTTTTGTATCCCAACTTTAGGTAAATACCTAAACGAAAAACGCCAAACCACTGAAAATCAATGATTTGGCGTTTTCATTCGTGATCTGCATTGGATTCGAACCAATGACCTCCTCCCTGTCAAGGAGGCGCTCTAAACCAACTGAGCTAGCAAATCCCGTATTGTACCGCAAAGTTACTGCTTTTCCTCCATTCCACCAAATTTTTTCCAATAAAAGATACGTTTTTTATTTGAATTCATAAAAAAGTATATTCCTTATGTTGGAATAGTCAAAAGTTTAGTACCTTTGTTGGTGTTTTGAGTTAGAAAATAACCAATGATGAAAGGAATTGTCATATTTATACATGGATTTGCCGAGGGGCCCAAAGTCTTTGGTGAGTTGCCTGCCTTAGTGAACAGCCAAGGTTGGGATACACAATTGCTGCTTCTGCCCGATCATGGAGGCACATGCCGAGATTTCTCCAAGACAGATGGCTCCAATTGGCTCGCTTATATTGATGAGGCCATTAGCAGAGCCTCAGTAGAATATGAATCTATAGTGCTGGTTGGCCATTCTATGGGAAGCCTGTTCTCAATTATATGTGCCAATAAATATACTAAGGTAAAGGCAATGGTGTTGATAAGCACTCCCTTGGCGGTGAGAGTGACCTTCAGAGCAATTCGCACCAATTTGACGGTCGGCTTGAAGAAAAATATCCCTCCAGACCACTTCGCTTACGCTGCCTCCCAAGCTCTGTCTGTCGCTCCGGGCAAACCCTGGGAATACATCGGCTGGCTTCCACGCCTCCAGGACCTCTTCCGTTACATCAAGCAGGCTCGTAAGGTTCTACCCAAAATACGCATCCCAATCCTCTGCTTCCACGGCGCCAAAGATGAACTCATAGGCTCCAAATCTATGCGCCTATTCAAGAGTCTCGCTCCCGATGCCGAAATCCATATTCTCCCTGGATCCTCTCACTTCACTTATCCTGCCTCCGACTTCAATGAAATAGAGACTACCATCAAAAAGACATTGAAAGAGCTTAAATCATGAAAAGTAAATTTTAGGCTTTATCAGAATAAAATTTTTTGTAATATTGTACAATGGATGTTCCGAGTGGGTCGGGAGACGAGCAACCCCCACTTTCTGCTTCGATTGTAATCTTAGCCGGTCAACATGCTTTCGGGCGCTCTCGTCGTTCCCCGATTATATAAACAGCGAGGTAGTACATTACTGGGAATGGGGATCCGTACTGAGACGCCCACTTGTGAGGAACCCTTGCTGGAGGAGGGCTCCGGGTGCGGACGACCCTCCTTTTTTTATTTATCATTATATCGGCCTTCTTCTCTCTACCACGGCGTAAGGCGTTTGTGATGTTTGTTACATCATTATGTTTCCTTCGAAAGAATTTGTGAGCGCCGCAGAAAAACTCTAAGTTAGGGAGGGAACTCTCAGCCAGATTCTGAACAGTGGGTCTTTAATGGTATATATAGTATTCCTTTTGATGGATTTATCAGCGGATACTAACCTTAGTTTACAGAGGCTTTTGAGATAGGAAGTCAAGATGCCAGAGGTCAATTGGCTTTTATCCCTGATTTCAGGCACAGTCAACCCCATCCTGGAGGTCCCAAGAACATTTAAAATACGCTGGGAAGTTATAGGTATACTTTGGTATATCAATTTGTAGTTGTCAGAGAAAAATGATAGCAAACTGTCGATATCTCTGTCGGGGCTCTGGTCACTCTCTACTATATGGGTTATGATATCTATGGATTTGATAGTTGGTGAGGCTAAATTATACATAGAGGCCACTCTGGCGATTGACGTGGCATCAAACAAAGTAGATAGTTCTTCAATAGCAATAGGAGGAAGGTGGACTTTCTTTAACCCTTCAAAGAATGGTGCCTTATATTCGGTCAGCGCAGGGAGTAGTTTGCTCACTGTGGCAATCATCATGGGAGCACCCTCGTTGTAAAGGTATCTGCGGAGACCGAACTGCTCCTCATAAGAGCATCGACGCAGGTAATAATCCAGATTGTCAATGAAAAGCATGGCTTTTCCCTTTCCTTGGTTGATAATGTCAGCGGTACTAAATATGGTGCGTCCGTCAATCCATACAAAAGGTAATTCTGGATAAGTGTTGACCAAGCGTTGCAACAAAGAGGTTTTCCCTGACCCTTCCTGTCCAATCACCAATACAGGCTGGGGGATTGAAGCCCCAACATTGGCCTCAATCTCCCTACAAATCGAACTGAAAGCTCCCTCATTCGCCACATAATTAGCAAGAGCCTTAGAGTGTCGCTGGCTCTCCATTACTCAACAAATTTTGAGTACCACCATTTCTTAAGCAAGGGCGAATGGAATCTCCGTATCCCTCCCTTTTCTCTCACTATATATCCATCATGCTCAATCATGTTTAGTATGAGACTGAATTTGGTGTTAGCTCTTAGTGGAGGCTCATCTATGAATTGAGAATACATCTCCAGTAGTTCATCTCTTGACAATCCATCGTCGGCAATACTTAGGGCATTAAGAAGCAACTCTGCGCCTTCCTTGAATCCATTATATTCGGCGAGTCGTTCATACCAAGTATTCAAATCATCTGTATGAGCCAGATGATCGAAGGCTTCATCCACCATTTGTTGAGCAATACCATTTTTTGCTTCTGGATAATCTTTTATGGTAGTGAAAAGGAGCTGAATGAAATAAGGCACATGCCATTCGATCTTGTCTATAATATATTTGACCGAATAGGTTGAGATGGGTAGATTCAGAGAATTTGCCAGAGCAATAATTAGGCCTTCAGCTTCTTCTTGCGACAAGGCATCGAAATCAAAAGAAACCATGTCATTTATAGTCATAGACAAATTCCTCATGCTCGTAAATGCATGAAGTCCGACCGATCCACAGAATATCCATCTTATCTTAGTGTCTGTGACTTGCCTCAAGCTTCTAAACCAGTTTAGCAGAAATCCTGCTTCTCTGTGTAAAGTATCCTCCTTGTCAATTATATTTAGGAATAACGGAAGTTCATCAATCACCACAAGAGTATCTTTAGAATGATCAATTGCTCCAGCCAAAGAAGAATAAAGATTTTGAGGGGCATCAGTTTTGGAAAAATCGAATTTTATTGGCCCAATACCCTTTACGCCCTCAAGGATGCGATTAAAGAAACCTTCTGCCACATCGGCTGCCTGGTTCCAAATCTTAGAATTATCGAATTTGGTGATAAGAATATTAAGGAAATCCTCCTGAGACTGGACTCCTTCAAGATCAATATATACGCACTTCCATCCAGAATTGGTCTTATCCTCCACAAGCTTTTTAGCAAACGATGACTTGCCAATTCGTCTTGGGGCTGATAAGACCAGCGAATGATTACTATTAAGGTACCTGTGAGCTTGTGATAGCTCACGGATTCTTCCGAAGAAGTCTTCTCCTGTAACAGGAGGACCAACTTTGTTTGATA
>JAJBUH010000002.1 GCA_020860445.1 Bacteroidales bacterium
TATATAATCCCTTAAAAATCAATCCATTAATTAAATGTAGATAACTTTTTTTGGAAAAAAACATGTTTTGATTTGTAAATTTTGGTAAAAAGCAGTAATTTTGAAGTCGGAAAATCAGCTCGCACCTTTAATCTCAGGAGATTTATGAATCAAGACGTCTACCATATACCCGCCTTACTGCCCCAAGTGATAAGCGGCCTTGACATCCGTCAAGACGGCATCTATGCTGACTTCACTTTCGGCGGAGGTGGCCATTCGCGCGCCATTCTGGCCGAACTTGGGCCCGAGGGTCGCCTCTTGGCCTTTGACCAAGACATCGAGGCCATAGAAAGAGCCAAGCCTGACCCTCGCTTGACAATGGTGCATGGCAATTTCAGGTATATGGAAAATTTCATGCGTTTCTACGGCGTGATGCCCGGCCAAGTCGACGGCATATTGGCCGACTTGGGCGTGTCATTTCATCATTTCGATGACCCGGCCCGCGGATTCTCGTTTCGCTGGGACGGCCCATTGGATATGCGCATGAATCAGAAAGGCGGACGCACCGCTGCTCAGATACTGGCGGAAGAGAGCGAAGAGCGACTGGCTGACATTTTCTATCTCTACGGAGAGCTGAAGACTGCGCGTCGCATAGCTGCTGCCATCGTCAAAGCTCGGGGTGCAGAGCCAATTGCCACTGTCGAGCAACTGTTGGCAGTAGTAAAGCCGATGATTAATCCCAAGCAGGAAAAGAAAGAGCTGGCCCAGGTATTCCAGGCATTGCGCATTGAGGCAAACGGCGAACTTGACTCACTCAAGTCGATGCTCAAGCAAGCACAGGCTATGCTGGCCCCCGAAGGTCGCCTGGCTATCATCACCTACCACTCGCTCGAAGACCGCTTGGTGAAGAATTTCATGAAGACCGGCAATTTTGAGGGCAAGGAAGACAAGGACTTTTTCGGCAAGGTCAGTTCTCCGTTCCGCTTGCTCACCAACAAGCCCATCGTGCCTGACGACGAGGAGATAGCTCTGAATCCGCGCAGCCGCAGCGCCAAGCTGAGAATAGCAATCAAAAAGGAGACAGAAAAATGAAAAACTCAAAGGCTAATACCAAAGGGCAGAAAAAGGGAGCCAAGCGCACCGGCAATGCCAAACAAAGAGTGATACGCACTGGCAAAGGCCTTTTCTACGGAGATGTCCTTTCCAGCACTTTCTTCAGTCGCTACAAATTCACTGTGGTGCTGGTGATAGGCATGCTTATGCTCTACATCACTTACAAATATGAGTGCCAAACCCACATGGAGACCATAGCTAAACTCGAAAAAGAATTGACTATAGTCAAGTCGGAAAGCATCAGGGAGCAGAGCACCTACAAGAGCCGCACCCGCGAATCGGCCATGCAGCATCGCATCGACAGCCTCAACCTGGCTCTCCGACCCCAAGACAAACCACCATATAAAATCAAGTATTAAGTCAAAAGTCAAAAGTATTAGATAGGATTTCCTGAAAGGGAAAATTCAAATAGATCAAAAGTGACTGAATAGGTACATGAAGAGTAAGCGCGGACAAATAATATTCAGATACGGTTTGGTGTCGCTCATTATCACTGCCCTGGCATTCGCAATCGTTTGGCAGGCGGTGAGCACCACTGTCGTGCATGCCGACCAGTGGAACCAAAAAGCCGATTCGGTGCTCAACACCGTATTTTTCGTGCAGCCTAAGCGCGGAGACATCCTCGCTGCCGACGGCACGGTACTGGCCACCAACCTTACATTATACAATATATGCCTCGACTATCGGGCTTGCGCTCGACACGACTCCCTCTTTGCTGTCACTATCGACGAACTCAGTGACAGCATGGCCAAATATTACCATCAGCGCAACAAGGAGGAATGGCGCGACTATCTGGCCAAGCCTCTGGCTAAGAAAGCCTCGGAGCGCAAGCGATATCACGTGCTGCTCAAAAATTCGACTTATGCCGATTACCAGCGTCTCCTGAATTTCCCCTTCTTCAAGGAATACAAAAAGAGGTACGACCATGGCCTGTATGCCAATCCCCAAGAGATGCGCATGATGCCCTATGGCTCAATGGCAAAGCGCAGCATTGGCCGCTGCAATTACCGCCGTGTGGCCAAATTTGACGGGGCTACCATGTCGAAGGATTCGGCTGATGTGCTGCGCGGTTATTCCGGCTTGGAATATGTCCTGGATTCATTGCTATATGGCCAGGCTGGAACCGCAAAATACATAGCTCTGACCCGAGGAGTGAGGAGCTGGGTAGATCAGCCGGCTGTCGACGGATTCAACCTGCGCACCACCATCGATATCAATATGCAAGACATTGTTGAGAACGAGTTGGTAGAGATGTTGCAGAAGACCAAGGCCGAATGGGGCACATGCTTGCTGATGGAGGTTCAGACTGGTGACATCAAGGCTATCTCAAATCTCGACCGCGACAAGGATGGCAATTACATCGAGGCCATGAATTATGCCTTGCAAGCTTTTGAGCCCGGCTCGGTGATGAAGCCCATCTCCATGATTGTGGCCCTCGAGGATAATTTTGCTCCGCTCGACCGTGCCTTCCCTATTGGCAGTTCTTACGCTTATGCCGGTGGCAGTCCTATTCGAGACACCCACTCGCCAGCCTATCTGCCGGTGAGTCGATTTATCGAGTACTCTTCTAATATCGGCATGACCAAACTCATCGCTCCTCACTATGAGAATAACCTGAACGGATTCCGTGAGCGTCTGCGCGAACTCGGTTTCTTTGACACCCTGCGCACCGGCATGGCTGGTGAGCGTCCGCCATACTTCCCCACCCTCGATCCCAAGGCTGGCGGCAAGGTATCGCTCTCGCGCATGTCGTATGGGTATTCTACAATGATTCCGCCGCTATACACTTGCGCTGTCTACAACGCTATCGCCAACAAGGGCAAATTCGTAAGGCCGCGCATGGTGCAAGAGATAATAGCTCGCGACGGCAGCTCATCGCGCACGGTGCCGGTGAGCTATGTGCGCGACAGTATCTGTTCGCAAAAAAATGCCAACATCCTGATGGATATGCTCTATTCAGTAGTATATGGCGAGGGTGGCACGGCCAAGAGCTTGCGCAACAATATTGTGCATGTAGTAGGCAAGACAGGTACTTGCCGTATCGCTTATGAGGCTAAGCGCGATTCTACCGGCAAGAAACTTCCGGGCCAAAAGATTGGTTACAAGGAGGGTCAATATCGATTGGCTTTCTGCGGAGTGTTTCCCTACGAAAATCCCAAATACACCTGCATGGTGCTTATATCTAATCCATCGCCTGAATTCCGTGGGGCTGCCACGACTTCAGGATTTGTGGTGAAGAATGTGGCGCTCAAGATGTTTGCCCATGGCATGCTTGACCGTCATTCAGATTTCAATGAGGGCACAAATCCTGGCTCAAATCTGCCCACTATCTATGCTTGCGACCAGCAGACATTTGATGGCGTAAGGGCCATAGCCGGGGTTGAGCGCAGCAAGCACATGAAGGAACCGGCCAAATTGCAAGAGGGCAAGGTGCCCGATGTGTTGGGCTTGGGTATGCGCGAGGCGTTGGCTAAGATTGAAGATGCCGGGTATGCCATAGTGGCACACGGCTCGGGGTATGCCGCCAAGCAGACACCCCCGGCTGGAGCGCCCGCTCGCGCTGGAGATAAAATTACTGTAACATTTTCAACCAGATAGTTCCCGAATCTGTTGAATATATTTGGAAAAAACTAAACCGCCATGACACTTAAGGAACTATACAAATCCATAGGAGTTGAACCTCAGCATGGAGACAACGACATACAAGGCATAACTGCCGACTCGCGCGCCGTGAAACCCGGTTGGCTGTTTGTGGCCGAACCGGGGGTTAATGTCGATGGCCACCAATTCATTAAGGGGGCTGTCGAGGCTGGCGCTGCCGCTATAGTTTGCAATCATCTGCCAGAGGGGAGCAATGAGCATCCCGAGGTGGAATGGACGGTTGTGCCCGATTCGGCCATAGCTCTCGGGGCCTTGGCCGATGCTTGGTATGGGCATCCGTCGAGCAAACTGACATTGGTGGGCGTAACTGGCACCAATGGCAAAACCACCATTGCTACCCTGCTCTACGATATGGCTCGCTTGATGGGCGAAAAAGCCGGTCTGCTCTCGACTGTCGCCAACAAGATCGAGGATAAGGTATATCCCGCTACTCACACCACACCCGATGTGATTACAATACACAAGTTGTTGGCTCAGATGGTTGATGAGGGGTGTACTTTCTGCGCCATGGAGGTCAGCAGCCACGCCTGCCATCAAAAGAGAATAGCCGGACTGAGATTTGACGGTGGCATATTCACTAATCTCACTCGCGACCATCTCGACTACCATAAGACATTTGCCAACTATCTGGCAGCCAAGAAGAGTTTCTTTGATGGCCTCTCGCCCGAGGCTTTCGCTCTCACCAATATAGACGACCGCAATGGGTTGGTTATGCTGCAGAATAGTCCGGCTCGCCATTACACCTATTCGCAGCGCGCCATGGCCGACTTCAAGGTAAAGGTCATAGAGGATCGTCTCGATGGCATGCTCTTGGCATTTGATGGCCGCGAGGTGGTGACAGCCTTTACGGGCGGATACAATGCCTCGAATCTCGCTGCTGTCTACGGAGCCTCGCTTTTGCTGGGCTGGGACAAAGAAGAGGTGTTGGAGAAGATAAGCCGCCTCCACCCGGTGGCTGGCCGTATGCAGACCATACACTCGCCATCGGGAGTGACTGCCATTGTCGATTATGCCCATACGCCCGACGCTCTGGTCAACACTCTGGATGCTATTATCGAGACCCTAAAATCCGGTGGAAATCCGCAAGGCCATCGCATAATCACTGTGGCCGGCTGTGGGGGCGACCGCGACCATGGCAAGCGTCCGCTGATGGGAGAGGAGGCTGCCAAGCGCAGCGACTTGCTGGTTATAACCTCAGACAATCCGCGCAGCGAAGACCCGGCTGACATTGCCGCTCAGATGCTGGCCGGAGTGCCGGAGGATTTGCGCGACCGCACTGTCACCATACTTGACCGCGCCGAGGCCATACGCTACGCATTGCAGCAAGCCGCTCCCGGCGATGCCGTGCTGATAGCCGGCAAGGGCCACGAGGATTACCAAATCATAGGCTCGGAGAAGCATCATTTTGATGATTGCGAGCAGGTGCGCCAGGCTTTTGGCCTCCCCACTTAACTCCTGACTCTTGACTCTTGACTTTTGACTTTTGACTTTTGACTTGATACTCCCCTCTCCTACGTTATAACTTATCACTTATACTTTATACCTTACATAGGATGCTTTACTATTTAATGCAAGCCTTAGGCGAACTCGACCTGCCCGGAGGGCGCCTGATTACATACATAACGGTGCGCTCGGGGTTAGCCTTCGTGCTGGGGATGCTTATAGCCATTTTCATCGGTCGCAAAATCATACAGCGTTTGCAGCTGATGCAAGTGGGCGAGATAGTGCGCAATCTGGGTCTCGAAGGCCAGATGGCCAAAAAAGGCACTCCTACTATGGGCGGTGTGATAATCCTGATATCCACCTTGGTGCCATGCTTATTGGTAGCTAATCTGAGCAATGTATATATGCTGTTGCTGTTGTTTGCCACCCTTTGGCTTGGCATGATCGGTTTTATCGATGACTACAAGAAACTGCAGAAACATAATAAAGACGGCATCAAGGGCAAGTACAAAATCATCGGTCAGGTGGGCATAGCCCTGATTGTGGCCGCTGTGATGTACCTCAATCCCAATATGGGCATTGTCGAAAACAAGGAGATCCTGAGCCCTGACACGAATCGTGTGGAAGAAGTGGTGTATGAAGACGAATTGGTTAAGACCCCGCAGACCACCATACCGTTTGTCAAAAACAACAACTTCAACTATTCATGGCTCACCGAATGGATGGGCAAATACGCTGAGACGGGCGGATGGATAGCTTTCTTCCTGGTCACTGTATTTTTGGTGACAGCTACCAGCAACGGCGCCAACCTAACCGATGGCTTGGATGGCTTGGCGTGCGGCTTGTCGGCCATCAATGGCACTGCCCTCGCCATCATGGCTTATCTCGGCAGCAACATCATATATTCCTCTTACCTCAACATCATGTACATACCGGGCTCGGAGGAGATGGTGGTGTATATGGCTGCTTTGGTGGGAGCCTTGGTAGGATTCCTGTGGTACAATGCGGCTCCAGCGCAGGTGTTTATGGGCGATACTGGCTCGCTGATGCTTGGCGGCATTATTGCCATATTCGCAATCCTCACTCGCAAGGAATTGTTGTTGCCGATTTTGTGCGGCATATTTTACATAGAAGATTTGTCGGTGATGGTGCAAGTGGCTTATTTCAAGCGCACTGGAGGCAAGCGCATATTCAAAATGACGCCTCTGCACCACCATTTCCAAATGGCTGGAAACAGCGGCATACAGGCCTTGATACAGAGGCCGCTGCAACCTATACCCGAATCAAAGATAGTGACGCGATTTTGTATTATTGGCATTATTCTTGCCGTAATCACATTCGTAACATTGAAAATTAGATAATTATGAAGCGATTGGTAGTGCTGGGAGCTGGCGAAAGCGGAGCCGGCGCAGCAGTGTTAGGCAAAGATAAAGGCTGGGAGGTGTTTGTGAGCGACTATGGCAAAATCGCTCCCGAGCACAAGCAACTGCTCGAGGCCGAAGGCATCGAGTGGGAGGAGGGCCATCATTCGATGGACCGCATACTTATGGCCGATGAGGTGGTGAAGAGCCCCGGCATCCCATTGGATGCCCCGGTGATTAAGCAAATCAACGAGAAGGGAATCCATGTGATTTCTGAAATTGAGTTCGCATCGCGCTACACCGATGCCAAGATGGTGTGCATCACTGGCAGCAATGGCAAGACTACCACCACTCTGCTTACCTATCACATACTCAAGGCCGCTGGCCTGAATGTAGGCTTGGCCGGAAATGTAGGCAAAAGTCTCGCCCTGCAAGTGGCTCGCGAGAATTTTGATGTGTATGTGATTGAGTTGAGCAGTTTCCAGCTCGACAATATGTATGACTTCCGCGCCAACATAGCCGTGATACTCAACATCACTCCCGACCACCTGGACCGCTATGACCATAAGATGGAAAATTACGTGAGAGCCAAATTCCGCATACTGCAGAACATGACTCCCATGGATGCTTTCATCTATTGGCAGGACGACCCCGTAGTGGCTGCCCAGATGCGCCAGATGCAGATTGAGACCCAGATGTATCCATTTGCCGAGCATAAGGAGGAGAATACTGCCGCTTATGTCGATGCAGAGAATAATCTGATCATCAATACCCCTGACAATCATCTGTCGATGCCTCGGGCTGACTTGGCGCTCAACGGATTGCACAACCTGTACAATTCAATGGCTGCTGGCATCTCTGCCTCGCTGTTGGATATCCGCAATGAGGTTATCAAGAAAGCCCTATCGGATTTTCAGGGCGTGGAGCATCGCCTCGAGCCTTGCGGCGAGGTTGACGGCGTGAAGTACATCAACGATTCCAAGGCTACAAATGTAAACTCGACATGGTATGCCTTGGAGAGCATGACCACACCCACAGTGCTGATTCTTGGCGGCAAGGACAAGGGCAACGATTACTCAGAAATCTTGCCATTGGTCAAAGAAAAGGTGGTTGGCATCGTAGCCATGGGCAAGGACAATGACAAGATTATGAAATTCTTTGACGGTGTGGTGCCTACGGTGGATACTCATTCGTTGGCTGACGCTATCGAGGCATGCCGCAAGATGGCCAAGCCGGGACAGACAGTATTGCTCTCGCCCTGCTGCGCCAGCTTTGACCTCTTTGACAATTACGAGGATCGCGGCCGCAAATTCAAAGCCGCAGTAGCAACACTAAGTCAAAAGTAATCAAGTCAAAAGGGAGGAGATAGTGGAGACGACTACTAATACAACTATAAATGCAGCTGAAGCCCGAGCAAAGGCCGAACAGGCACTGCTTGAGATACAGCCACGACGCACCGACAAGCAGATATGGGGCATTTATATTGCTCTGTGCCTGATATCGGTGGTTGAGCTATACAGCGCCTCGAGCCACGAAATCACAGCATCCAACGTGTTCGCTCCGGTGCTGCGCCATGTGATGTTCTTGATTGGCGGACTGGCCATCATGCTAATCTTGCAAAAGACTCACTATAGCAAATTCCTGAAATGGAGTTATCTGTTTGCCATATTGAGCGCTGTTGCCATGCTCTATACTTTGAAATACGGCGACTATATCAACGGCGCACGACGCAGTTTTTCGGTAGGCGGATTCTTTGCCATACAACCGGCTGAGATGGTCAAGATTTCGGCTGTGCTTGTGATAGCTGGCATCTTGTCGCGCTCGCAAATGCGCAAGAGCGCCGATGTCACCACCCGAGGATTGATTCAGGTGACACTGTGCGTGCTGATGGCAAGCGGTTTGCTCTTTACCCAAGGCTTGACAAATACGCTGCTGCTGATGGCAATCAGCTTGTCGATGATGCTGATTGGCGGAGTGAGCTGGAAAAAGATGGGCATTGTGCTTGGCGTGTTCATCATCTTGGCGGGCTTTGGATTTGGAGTGAAATCGGTGATAGAGGGTTTCTCAAATCCCGAGGTCACCCAGGTGCAAAAAGAGTTGGTGGTGCCCGGCACCAATATCACTGTTGGAGTTGACAAGGTCGATGATGGCAAGAAAAATTCTATTGGGCGCTGGTCGACCTGGGAAAATCGCGTGGCTCGCCATTTCAAAAGCGACAAATACAACGATCCCATATCTGACATGAATCAGCAAGAGCAATATTCCTACATAGCTCAAGCTCACGGCGGTATCTTTGGGGTAATGCCCGGAAATTCCCGCGAGACAGCCCGACTGCCACTGGCATTCTCTGATTACATCTACGCTATCGTAATCGAAGAGATGGGCCTATTGGGAGGACTGTTTGTGCTGGTGATGTACTTGTGGCTATTGGCGCGCGCTGGCCGCATAGCCAATCGATGCCAGACTGCCTATCCGGCCCTGCTGGTGATAGGCATGGCGGTGTTCATAGCTTTTCAGGCTATGGCCCACATGGCGATAGTCACCGGGGTATTCCCGGTATCGGGGCAACCCCTGCCGCTGATATCCAAGGGAGGCACCTCGATATTGATAACGTCGATGGCTCTGGGTATTATGCTCAGTGTGAGTCGTTTTGCCGCTCGCAAGGGCAAAAAATCAGAGATACGTGATGAACTCTCGGCCCTCCCCGACGAGGTCAAAGCCGCCAACCCCACATAACAAGTCAAAAGTAATCAAGTCAAAAGTCAAAAGTGACAAGTCAAAAGTAATCAAACCAAAAATAACAAGTAAGGCAGCCAGCCGTATGTCGGCTACTGTTCTGGGCCATTTAATGGCCCAGCCAATAAAATAAGAATATGCGAGCCTTAATAAGCGGAGGAGGCACCGGCGGACACATTTTCCCCGCCCTCTCAATAGCAAATGCACTGCGACGCCGCTACCCCAATGTGGAGATCCTGTTTGTGGGGGCGGAAAATCGCATGGAGATGCAGCGGGTACCCGCTGCCGGTTACGAAATAATAGGTCTGCCGGTGGCAGGCTTTGACCGTAAGCGCCCTTGGCGAAATATCAAGGTGCTGTGGCTGCTCTGGAAGTCGATGCGCAAGGCCAAAAAGGTGGTGCGCGACTTCCATCCCGACATAGCCATAGGCGTGGGCGGCTTTGCCAGCGGCCCAACCCTCAAGGCTGCCCAGAAAGCCGGAGTACCTACACTGCTGCAAGAGCAAAATTCCTATCCCGGGGTCACCAACAAGATATTGGCTAAGAATGCCGAGGCTATATGTGTGGCTTACGAGGGATTGGAAACTTTCTTTCCCGGTGAGAAGATTATCCTCACTGGCAATCCGGTGCGCAAGGATCTCACTTCTTGCCCATTTAATACGCGCGAAGCCAAGGCTCATCTCGGATTCGACCCAGAGAAACCCTTGGTGCTTGTGGTGGGAGGCAGCTTAGGAGCTCGCACCATCAATCAGAGCATGAAAGCCGGCCTCGACAAATTCGCCAAGGCTGGGGTGCAAGTCCTATGGCAGACCGGCCAATACGGAGCCGAGGAATGGGCCAAAGCAGCCGCTGATGTGCCTCTGGTCGAGGCTACCCAATTCATAACAGACATGGCTACCGCATATCGGGCTGCCGACTTGGTAGTGGCACGCGCCGGTGCCGGAACAATCAGCGAACTCGAAATCTTGGGCAAACCCACAATCTTGGTGCCATCGCCCAATGTGGCTGAGGACCATCAGCGCAAAAACGCCAAGGCTCTGGCTGACCGTGGAGCTGCGGTGATGATTCTCGATATCGATGCTCCAGCACAGATGGTCGACAAGGCCATCGAGTTGGTCAAGGATAATGAGGCCCTGTATGAGTTGGGCGAAAATATTGAGAAGCTGGCATTGCCAGACGCTGATGAAAAGATAGTAGATATAATTACACAGATATGGAAGCAAAAAGGGTGTATTTCGTAGGAATAGGCGGCATAGGCATGGCCGCTCTCGCCCGCTATTATTTGTCAAAGGGATACTCGGTGGCTGGATACGACCGGGCACCCTCGGCTCTTACCCACGCTCTCGAACACGAAGGCGCTGTCATAAGCTATGAAGATTCGCTTGAGGCTATACCCGAGGAGTTTCGCACCCCCGGTAGCGCTCTGGTAGTCTACACTCCGGCGGTGCATCCCGGCAACGTGCCACTCGATTATTTCAACGCCCATCAGTTCCCGGTGCTGAAACGCTCGGCTGTGCTCGGCCTCATCACCAAGGGCTCAAAGGGCCTGTGCTTTGCCGGCACTCATGGCAAGACCACAACCTCGTCGATGGCTGCCCATATATTGCACAATTCGCCGGTTGGTTGCAACGCATTCCTTGGTGGCATACTGCGCAATTATGACAGCAATCTGCTGCTGAGCGACACATCGCCATACTCAGTGATTGAGGCTGACGAGTATGACCGCTCATTCCATACCCTGATGCCCTATATCGCAGTGATTACTGCTACCGACCCCGACCATCTCGATGTCTACGGCAATGAGGAGAATTATCTTGAGAGTTTTGCTCACTTCACTGAGTTGATACGCCCCGATGGTTACCTGATTATCCACGAGGGCCTCAAGCTCAAGCCGCGTCCTGCCGCTACGGTCAAGACTTATACTTACAGCCGCGACCATGGCGATTTCCATGCTGAGAATGTGTGCTATGGCAATGGCACTATCGTCTTCGACTTTGTGGCTCCCGACACTGTGATTCGCGATGTCGAGCTGGGCGTGCCAGTCGAGATCAATATCGAAAACGCCATCGCCGCTATGGCTGCTTGCCATCTCACGGGCCAGGCGTCGGAGGAATGCATGCGCTGCGCTATGGCTACATTCCAGGGCGCCGAGCGCCGCTTCCAGTTCATGCTCAAGGAGCCGGGCCAGAATGGCCGCGTAATCATAGATGACTATGCCCACCACCCTGATGAGCTGAAAACCAGCATTCGCTCGGTGCGCCAGCTCTATCCCGACCGTAAACTCACTGTGGCTTTCCAGCCCCATCTCTATAGCCGCACCCGTGATTTCGCACCGCAGTTCGCTGAGGCTCTGTCGATGGCCGACGAGGTGGTGCTCACCGATTTGTACCCAGCTCGCGAGGCCCCAATCCCCGGAATTTCGTCAAAAACTATCTTCGATTTGGTAAATTGTCGAGAAAAATCGTTAATTTCCAAAGAAGATTTTGTAAAGACGATGAAAAATCGTAACTTTGAAGTCTTATTATCGTTGGGGGCTGGAGATTTGTCGACATATCTGCCCCAATTAGTGAAGGAACTTAAGAATTGACTAAGCAAGGAGTAATAAGATGCGTGTTGTCGCTGTTGCTCACGGCCTATCTGGTTGTGGCCCTTTGCTACGCTTCGCAGCAGGCAGCGGCCGACCCCTACCGAGCCCTCAAGATTTATGTTGAGGGCAATTCGGCAGGCGGTTTTGTCACGCCCGATGACATACGCCACGAGCTCGGCTCGCTCAGCCGCGACATCACTCGCCTGCCAGCCGATTCGATCAACACTCTGGCGATTGAGAAGCGCATCCTTGCCATGGACAATATCGAAACCGCCAATTGCGTGGTGCTCAACAATCGCACTCTTGCCCTGACCGTTGAGCCGTTGGTGCCGGCCGCTCGCATATTCGACACATCGACTGGTTCTAATTTCTACATCAACCGCTCGGGCAAGCGCATGAAGGCCAATGCTCGCTATCGCCTCGATGCCCCAGTGGTGGTGGGTCGATTCAGCGACAAAGTACAGCCGACCGATGCCCTGCCAGTGATTGATTACATTAACTCGCGCCAGGATCTCACGGATTTGGTCAGTTCGATCAAGGTTACCCCCAAGGGCGACATTCTGTTGATTCCTCGCATTCGCGGCCATGTGATAAATTTTGGAGATTCGTCAGACATCGCCAACAAATTTGACCGCTTGCTGGCGTTTTATCGCCAAGTGATGCCCGTCAAGGGCTGGGAGTATTACGATACCCTGTCGGTGAAATGGCGAGGCCAGGTAGTGGCTAAACAGCGCAACAAGGCCCTGGAGCCGCAGCCTGACCTGGTGGGCGATGAGGAATACATTGATGATCCCGGCACCATGATGGCCACCACCGATAGTCCCCTCACCGATATGCAATAGGTACATTATGATTTATCACTCTTAACTTATCACTCTTGACTTCTAACTTCTCCTCTTGACTTTTGACTTTTGACTTTTGACTTGTTACTCTTGACTTTTGACTTTTGACTTGTTTATGGACAATAGATACATAATAGCATTAGAGCTCTCTGGCTCACAAGTAAAAGGCGCTGCGGCCACTATCAACTCTACGCCCGCCTATTCGCAATTTGCCATCCCCGTCGTCGAGGCTATCGCCTGTGAGGATAAGGTCAATTGCGTGCAGTACGGGCGTGTGCAAAATCTCATTGAGGCTGCCAAGGATGTTAATTATGTGG
The DNA here is from genome assembly GCA_020860445.1 of Bacteroidales bacterium. Taxonomy (GTDB): domain Bacteria; phylum Bacteroidota; class Bacteroidia; order Bacteroidales; family Muribaculaceae; genus CAG-873. The sequence goes on from JAJBUH010000002.1 coordinate 13,040, forward strand.
TGAAGAAACTTGAGAACGATCCCAAGCTCAAAGGCGGAAAAGTCATTGCCGCTTATGTGGGCATCAGCGGTCGTTCGCTCGGCTCGGTCCAAACCACGGCTGAACTGTATCTGCCCAGTGAAATGGAGATTACCGCCAACATAGTTAAGCAACTTGAACAAGAGGCCGCTAAGGGATTGGATGCCGATAGGAAGCCTCTGAGGATAGTGCCTCGCAAATTCTATGTTGACAACCAGGTTAATCCTAATCCGGTGGGCGCTCTGGGCTCAAAGCTCAAGGGCGAATACACTGTTGTGACTTGCAACAAGGCCAACCTGCGCAATCTGGAGATGCTGTTTGGCGACCGCTTGCAGCTCACTGTGCGCGAGTATGTGGTGACACCGCTCGCCGTGGCCGACCTATTGCTGAGCCAGGAAGAGCGCCAGTTGGGCTGCATGCTCGTGGATATGGGCGCTCAGACCACTACCATATCGATTTACAAGGACCGCGCTCTGCAGTATCTGGCCACTCTGCCGCTTGGCTCGCAGAATATAACACGCGACATAGCCATGGGCCTCAATATCATCGAGGAGCGTGCTGAGATGGCAAAATGCCATCAGGGCAACGCTATGGCCGATTCTATGGAATCGGCCTCGGATGAGAATGCCAAGATCAATTGCTATGTGCAAGCGCGCATTGGCGAAATCAATGCCAATATCTATGCCCAGATAGGCTATGCCGGATTCAAGCCTACTGACTTGGCCGGAGGCATCATAATCACTGGCCGTGGCTCTAAGCTGCGCAATTTTGACATGGCCCTTGAAAACAAGACAAAGATGAAGGTGCGCCGCGCCTCAATCCCCAACACTATCACAGTGCAAGACCGAGGCATCGATTCTGCCGACTTCGCTTCGCTCTTGGCCATTGTGTTGCAAGCCTCAAAGACTACAGATGTTGGGGGTTGCGTCAAGGCTCCCGAGCCAGCTGATATCAGCCTGGAGGAAAAGCCGGCATTTGGAGCTGGCCCGTCGCCTGTCCACGAAGAGGACAACAACGATGACGGTTGGGACAACGATGACGAGGAGAATGCCCAAATTGACGAGCGTCGTGAGCGCGCAATGCGTCGCAAAGCCGAGAAAGAGGCTGCCAAGCGCGCCAAGGAGGAGCAGAAAAGACGTGAGCGGGAGGAGCGCGAACTCGCGCGCCAGCAGCGTCCACGCTCGTCGGCTCTCGATTGGCTCAGAAACAAGATATACCAGGTGACCGCCTCAAACGATGATGAGGATGCCAACCTCGATGACAATTAACCAAAATTATAGGGAATATTGAATATCCCCTCCCCTCTATATAGTTATTCACTATTCACTATTCACTATTACTTTAAGTATATGACTTCCGAAGATATAAGCAGCACCCACGACTTCTCGTTGGGCCCCGTTGCCTCCTCAGCAAATTCCTATTCGCCCCAAAAGATCAAGGTGATCGGCGTGGGCGGCGGTGGCAACAATGCCATTGACCACATGTACAATATGGGCGTGAGGAATGTGTCGTTTATCGTGGCCAATACTGATAGGCAGGCGTTGGCTAATTCGCCTGTGCCCACCAAGGTGCTCCTGGGTCCCACTACCCTGAGGGGTCGAGGCGCTGGCAACCGCCCCGAGCGTGCCCGCATGGCGGCCGAGGAGAGTGCCCAGGACATCGACAATCTGTTTGACGATGATACCGATATGGTGTTTATCACCGCCGGCATGGGCGGTGGCACTGGCACTGGCGCCTCGCCGGTGATAGCCCGCATAGCCAGAGAGAGGGGCCTCCTCACCATTGGCATTGTCACTATTCCATTCCTGTTTGAGGGCCAGCGCAAAATCCTTAAGGCTCTGGATGGCGCTAATGAGATGAGCAAGTATGTCGATGCCCTGTTGGTGATCAACAACGAGCGCTTGTCTGAGATTTACAAAGAGCTTGACTTCCTCAATGCTTTTGGTAAGGCCGATGATATCCTATCGATGGCCGCTATCAGCATCTCTGAGATTGTGACATGCGACGGCTACATCAACCTCGACTTCAACGATGTTGACAACACTCTGCGCGATGGTGGCACGGCCATCATCTCGACTGGTTATGGCGAGGGCGAGAATCGTGTGCGCAAGGCTATCGATGATGCCCTACACTCGCCGTTGCTGCGCAACACCGACATCTTTGGCAGTCGCAAGCTGCTCTTTAATCTCTATTTCTCAAGAGATGCCGACGACAAGTTTAAGATTGACGAGACCAAGCAGATCACTGAGTTTATCTCAAACATCGACAAGGATGTTGATGTGATTTGGGGTGTGGCATTTGACGAGACTCTTGGCAACAAGGTTAAATTCACCATCCTCGCTGCTGGCTTTGATGTGACTATCTCAGACGAGAATGTGATTAAGGGCACTGACGTGGCAGATGGACGCGTTGAGAGCGATGAGATAGCTCGCAAGACCGAGCAGCGCTTGGTGCAAGAGTATGGCTCCAAGATGGATGATTTCAATATCAAGAAGGAGGAGCAGAAATACATCATCCTCAAACCAGAGCAATTTGATGATGACCGCATGATTGAAATCATCGAGCAAAATCCCGCCTACAATCGCAGCCGCGAGGTCAAGCAAGCCATCGCCTCAGCCGCCTCAGCCAATCCCAAACCTGCCTCCAACCCCCAATCTTCCAATCCTTCCTTCCAATCTGGAAGCAAGACCACCATCAGTTTCGACGACTTCTAAATCATCCCTTACAAAACTACGAGCGAGGCCTATTAGGTCTCGCTCGTCTAATCTTTCTCTAATCCTCCGTTAAATTCATTTGTTTACTAATCAGCTCTTTTATTTCCTCATAAGTTGACATTTCCTCTGGAAATGCATTCTTCGCGATAGCGGCGATCAAATGTTGGAGATATGTATGAGGCCAACTCATAGGTGATCTCAACACAGCAATCCCAATCAAAGTTAGGAGTCCTGAGTATAAACACTTTTTCATCTGGACTTTTCAAATTGGGGCTCCTGACTCTCAACCTCCAAATATCCTCATTGTATATTTTCAATCCAACCAGTAGACGGTAGTAATACCAAGCTTCACTATGGATCTTCCTCTATGCAAAAAACATTCTCAGGCAACATAATATCTTCTTCTTCAAAAAGCAATATCCATTCCTGTTTTCGGATTCTGAAGTCTTTAGTATAGTAGGTACAGAAAGCTTCATATACCAAATGACCATCCCATTGTCTTGGTTGTTGACTGAGAAATTGAATGTTTTCACGTATATTGGTGAGGGTGAACGAAGAGACAGAAGGGTGATAGAAGAAGCACCAAATTCCAGACTTGCGATTGTCTTTGTATTCCCCTATTCCCTCAAGCGAGACCACAGCTTTTTCATTTTCTATGGACTCCAAATCATAGTAATATACAGGGCCCTCTAAAACTCCCTTCTGGTAAGTCTTAATGATGACTGCTGCGGAAGTGGCTATCTCATGAAAACTGTAGACCTCATGCGAGCCCACACCCTCGCAATGGCCATCAAACTCGTCAGCAACATAAATTTGATACCAAAGTCCAGCTTTCTCCCCGTTTTCATCTAATTTGTTCATGGCTGAAAAATCAATCATAACTGAATCTGCGGGGAAAAGGAGCTCTATTTCAAAACCTGAGCCCATGGCGGTAATCCAAAGGAAAAGAGAGTATATGAATGAGAATAATTTTTTTTCATTTGATTCTGGTTTTTATATGGGGTAATCCTATGGAATCCGTTTGCACAAACATATTGGCAAATTTTCTCATTGGATATCATTCTTTATTTATGGGATTATTTGCGTTGGATGATTATTCCTATGAGGTTGTTTCGTTGCTCTGGATTATCAAAGATTTTTATGAAGTCGTTCCATGCTTCTCGGTCGATCAATAGACATCCTGCTGATACCGGTTTATTTTTTGAGGTCATACCTGTTAATTTATTAAGACCGTTTCAATGTCGTCTATGAGATCCCATTCGCGGTATCCCCAAAAAGCTTCTGTAAGGATAGAGTCACCGATCCAAGAACATTCAGCCTTGGTATTTCCAACGGCTATCGTGGTGCGGCTGAAATCCCATAGGCGCGATTCTGGCGTTAGGGATTCCTCCGTGGCCTCTGAAATGTCTAAGATTGCCCCCCTGTAGGAATCACCTCTAGACCATTGGCTCACTATTGAGAAAAACAATAAGGCCCATATTGATATTACTGAATTGATTTTCATGGTGAATAGGATTTTAAGGATGTTTAAAGGGTAAATAAAAGGATTATCATCATGGAAAAGAGGATACATTACAGTTTTTCAACACAAAGATAAGGTATTAAAAGATAATTACCAAATAAAAAATTTAAGAAATGAGGATGCATTTATATAATTAGCCATTTCGTTGATTGAATAAAGTCAAATATAGAGATAATACAGAAGATACAGAGGCGACCTTGCTAGCAGTATGAATATCTCTTCAAGATCCTTAATGGCGAAGTTCGAGAAGCCCTCTTTGGGGACAATCATCCAAACTTAATGCAAAACTACGAGCGGGGCTCATTCAGCCTCGCTCGGGTGTTTTATGTAGTATTGCTCTAATACGGGTTGGAGATTGAAGTAGTAGGCGCCGGGGTCTTTTTCGCTCTTGGCGTTGACGGATACCTTTTCATAGTAGGGAGGGGTGAATTCCCGCGACTGCACTGTCTTGCCCGAGATGTTGAGGAAGTCAAACTCGTGGCGCGGATACACCACATACCAGGCATTCTCGGGATCGAGGCCGGTGCCCGACGAGGCTATGGTGAGCAGCAGGTGGTTAAGTTTGTTTTTCCAGATTTTGGCCAGATTGACCTTGCCGCGCTGCTCGTAGGCGTAGACCAGGTTTTTGAGCTGTATTAGGTCGAGCGGATTGTCGCGCAGAGCGCGAGAGGCATAATCGATCATGCGCTCCTTCTGGGCGTTGGTGAGTGATGATTGATAGTATAGGGGTTCAATCTCTTTGAGAGCCTCTTCATCGTAGGGTGCGCGGTATGGGTCATAATCCTCCTGGAATAGGGTGCCGTAGTAGAAATACTGGAAATCCTCGTTGGTCATCAGCGTGTCATTTGCCATGAATTGCTGAAGCAGCGAGGGGTAGTAGTAGCGTGAATCTTCGTTGATTGTCTCAGCCTTGATAGCGGCCAAATCAGGGGCCTCAGCAGCCGTCTTGGTGGCTGCAAAGGATATCTGGCCGATTACGAGGACTATGAGGGCTATAGCGGATAATAATTTGCGCATCTCAGATGATTTTTAGTGATAGGAAAGCGCCAGCCCGGATAGGCTGGCGCCCTTATGTTCAGACTGCCACGCAGGCCAAAGGTTTAACCTGTGGCTTGTGTTTATTTGGTGACAGTGGGGTTATTTCTTGTTCTGGGGATTTACCTCGACTACCTCGACTTGGTAAACTACAGCTTCGTTAGGACCGAGGTTGAAGCGGCGATTCTGCTCTACGCCATAGGCTTTCTTGCCGGGCACGTAGATGGTAGCCTTGCCACCCTGGCCGAGTTGCTCAAGACCCTCCTGCAGACCCTCGGGACGAGTGGAGATGAGGATAGGACGAGCGTTGTTTTCGTCTTGGCGGTCAAATACGCGGCCATTGAGAGTGCTGGCTGTATAGTAGACCTTTACGCGGTCTTTGGGCACGATGCGGTCGCCCTCGCCGGGATTCTCAATCTTGATGGCTACGCCGCCCTCGAGCATCTTCACCTCGGGGTCAGCCTTGACCAGTGAATCGATATATTGCTTGCCGGTGATTACGTTGTTGATGGCTTCGTCTGAGGCCTCGAGTTTAGCCTTCTCATACTTCTGCTGAGCGTCGCGCAGCTTGTTGAAGAGGATTTGGGCCTCGGCCTGTGATGCATTCATTACCTCCTCGTTGACGCTGTCGGCGAGGAAGCAGCGCGAGAAGTAGTTGTAGAATGTGGTGCGGTCGATGTCAAGGCCCAGGCTGTTTTGCCATTGGTTGAACTGGCCGATCAGGTTGAAAGCGGTGTACATGCCATAAGCGAACGATGTGGCAGTGTCAGAATTGAGCACATATTTGAATCCCTTGAGGAACTCCTTCTTGTTGAGGGTGCTGTCTTGCTTGAGAGCGCGATCAAACTTGGTATTGTTCCGATAGCCTTGGGTTTGGGCCATAGCCACAATCAGAGAATCGGTCTGATTCTGAGTAAAGAGGGTGTCAAAGCCAGCGTTGTTCTTAGAGCCGTGGCCTGAGGTGCAAGCTGCAAGTCCGACAAGACCGGCTGCGGCTGCGAAAAGCAAAAGTTTTTTCATATCGAAAAAATTTTAATTTTATTTCTTTTTTGTTTACGGCCGCAAAATTACAAAAGTTTCTCCAATATTCCTCTATTCAAAGGCTTAAAAAATTAAAAAGTGATTCCTCAAGTAATTAAGGAGGATTTTTATGTGTATCTGAGAAATAATTTGTAACTTTGTGGAAAATCAGATTTATGAAGGAAACTCCGGGCCTGTTTGGGCAAACCCATAATAATTCCAGTCGAGATTACTCAAAGGAAGAAAGTTGGGGAAAGAATCAATTCAATAGTTCTTTCCCTGCCTCTCTTATAGCCTATATGAGCTCTAAGGGAGTCAAGCCAGTATACCTCAAAACAGACGAAAACAACCATGTAGTGCATGACTATATTAGCGGGACGGAATTATATAAGATAAATCCTCTATCAATGGATGCCTTCTATAATTTCGAGGCCTCATTTTCTGCTTATGATAAATTTTATACTGGCGACCGTGAGACAATCGATTTGGTAATGGTAGACAGCGCATCAGATTCTCAATTGATTGGAATCGAGATAAAGCTGACTGCATTGCCCGATATGACCACCAATAAAAAGCCTGAAGATGAGTATAGTTGTGAAATTGTAGTAAGACCCCCAACAATTAATTTCATAGCTTGTAGTATATGCAATAACTTCAGGACAAACAAGGAAAAAGACAAACTAAGGGAATTTCTTAGCATTGTACCTAAGATAAATCACTGGGAGGAACCAGAAGAGGTGTTGCCTCATTATCAATCTATCCTATCTTCTATTCTGAAGATTAGTTCGTACCTCTCCAAGAAGCAGACCCCTCTGATTATGCAGACTGTCTGGAAAACCAAAGGCCACAAGGGTATTTTGGCAGATGATTGTCTGGATGTGTTTGTATGGTCTAATTTGGCCGTAATTCAAATGTGCGGTGACGTGGATAAGGCCAATCACTACAAAATCACGCGTCCGATGCGTACTATAATATGGCTCTATCTAATGCTATTGGATTATGTGTCAATCCAAGGGCAGTTTGATTATAGACGAATAGTAAGGCTCCACTCCTATAATCTCGCTAATGATAAGGGCTATTCTATCAGTGGCTCACAAACGTATAAGTACCTAAAGAGCGCAGAGTTGACACACCCTCGAATCTCAAAGTATGAGATTAAAAATATCATATTGGGTGGAGGTCAGAATTATCTCAGCCCAGAACGTCGCTTTGATGCGGTAATAGTAAATAGTCCAGAATTATTTGAAAGATGAAGATTGTAGATTTGTTTTGCGGATGCGGTGGCATGAGTCTCGGTTTTCAGCTTTCAGGTCATGAGGTGATGGCTGGAATGGACTGTTGGGATAATGCCCTTGGTGTATACGAGGCGAATTTTGACCATCCAGCCTATAAGGTGGACTTATCTGATGTGGATAGTGCAGTAAAACTGGTTGAGGCCCTGCACCCAGAGATGATTATAGGAGGTCCTCCATGCCAGGACTTCTCTTCGGCTGGAAAGCGCGATGAGAATAATGGCCGTGGTGACCTTACGGTAGACTACGCTGAAATAGTCTCAAAAGTAAGGCCTAAGTGGTTTGTAATGGAGAATGTGGCTCGCATTGTCAAGACCCAAAAACTCGTAGATGCGCGCGAGATATTCCATCATGCTGGCTATGGATTGACACAAATGGTGTTGGATGCAAGTCTATGCGGAGTGCCGCAAGCTCGCAAACGCTTTTTCTTAGTAGGTTGCTTAGACAATGAGGATGGTTTTTTGGAATCGTATTTTATTTCTAAAATGTCTAAGAAACCTATGACAATAGCCGATTATATGGGTGATGAGATTGATTTTGAATATTACTACCGTCATCCTCGCAGCTATGCGCGGCGTGGTATATTCAGTGTGCATGAGCCAAGCCCTACTATCCGTGGCGTAAATCGACCCATTCCTGAGGGTTATCCCATACACCCGGGAGATCCTATAAAATCGACAGTTGGTCTGCGACCTTTAACTACAAAGGAAAGGAGCCGCATACAGACATTTCCTGCAGATTTCAAGTTTTTGGGGAATAAAACTGATACTGAGCAGATGATAGGCAATGCTGTACCTGTTAATTTGGGTCGTTTTGTAGGTCAATGTATCAGCGATTATCTCACTGACCATCCCGAATACTTACCCTCAATTGACCACTTGGAGACAGATACTCCTAAAATAGAAAATCTCTATCATCCCTGGGAAGAGCGTAATGGCCAAATAGCCTATCTCCTATTTGACCCCGAGACCACTTATCAGTCAAAAAAGAAGAAATAGTTGCCGTAAACCAAGAATTCCTATATTGCCCCACTGTCTTTGTAGGCGGTGGGGCAAAAATTTATGTGGGGAATTTTGAGGAATCTCAAATTTTTAGTAATTTTGTGGTGCAATTACTATATGAGAAAATTTTAGATGCCTGAATTTGTACGCAAGACATTAATCCTAATAAGCCTTGTCTGCTTGGTCTCTCCACTTTATGCTTCAAAAACGCCTGAGGCTGACCGATTGGAGAGCCTGAATCTGCAGTGCCAAGCGCTGGCCAAGCAGCTCGATTACCAACAATTGTTGCCCGTGGCCCAAGAATACTATGAGACAGCCAGCGCCTCGGGCAATAAGGTTTACATATCCAAGAGCGCCTTTTCGCGAGGTGTGGCTTTGCTTTTCACTGGGTCCCCCAAAGAGGCCGAGCCCTACTTGCAGCAGTCCCTGGTGTTGGGCGAGGAGCTCGGCAACGATACTATAGCCGCTCGCGCCCTCAATTGCTTGGGCATATTTGAATCGATGTACCACCAGAATCAGCGCACAGCGCAGCTGTATTTTCTTGAGGGTCTGAAACGCGCCACACAATCGGGGTTGCCGCATCTGCGAGCTACGATTTTGTCAAATCTGTCTCAGCTGAGCGAGCTGTCGGGCGATAGCGCGGGCTTGAACTATGCCAAGGAGTCGTTTGAATTGTCATCTGCCCTCGGTCTGGAGCATGAGCAATATTTCGCCGCTTATTTTACCGCAGTGCATGAGCATAAGCTCGGCAACCAAGAGGCGGCTACTCGATGGCTCGATGAGGCTATGCAGATATCATTTGCGCACAATTATGTCAACCGCCATATCCTCTACTCCTTGCGTTCGGCCATTTGCCTAAGCTTGGATAAAAATGCCGAGGCAGAGCGTTGGGCCAAATTGGCGATTGATTCGGCAAAGATTGTTGAGGGCATAGTGCCAGCCGAACCATATTTGCGCTTGGGGCAAGCTCTCAGCAAGCAGGGCAAGCATCAAGAGGCCATTGTGGCCTGTAAGGATGGCCTCAGGGCCAACGAGCGCGAGGGCGACAAGTCGTTACTGAAGCCCCTGTGCGAAACCTTGGCCCAAGAGTATGAGTTTTTGGGCTCAGATGCCAATTCTTCGATTTGGTGGAAAAAAGCCCTTGAGGCCACCGACAGCATCAACTATCGCGATGCCAAGGAAATGGGGAGAGAGACATCCTTGGCTGTTGAGATATCACAGCGCAGCCAGCAGCTCAGGATGGAGAAGCAGCGCCTCGAGGCGCAGCAATGGATAATGTGGACTCTCGGCGCATTGGTGTTGGTGCTGATAGTGCTGATGGGTTACATGTATATTACCCACAAGCGCGAGCGCCGCCTATATTCACACTTGGCGCAGACCACCCAAAAGGCGGTAAATCTCGAGGAGGAACTGCAGAGCGTAACCCGCGAAGCAGTGCCGGTCGGATACTCCAAGAAGACGGAGCTCTATCAGGAGCTGTGCCGCCTGATGGAGGAAGAGCGCCTGTACACCAATTCACGCATCACTCGCGACATGCTGGCCGAGCAGCTTGGCACCAACCATTCCTACCTCACAGAGATGGTCAAGGAAAATTCAGGCATGAGCCTGCCGGGATTCATCAACAGCTATCGCCTCAGGGAGGCCATCAAGCAGCTCTCAGATCCCAACCATGATGTGGCCATTAAAGACGTGTGCCAGAATCTGGGTTTTGGGTCGATGTCGAGATTTTATTTGCTCTTCAAGGAGCAGGTGGGCATGTCGCCATCGAGCTATCGCAAGTCGATAATGGAGCTGCAACCTACTTCTTGAAAACGCAAAAAACATTCCATAATACGCAAAATCAAGGGGTTACGAGATTATAAAACGTCAATTGCGGTAGTAGAATCCCGAAAAATTGGAATCAGAAAGATTAGGTGTTACTTTTGCAATGTCGATTTTTCACCGAAACCGAAAACTCAAACAAAGCAATATAAACCACCTAAATCTTTTTAACAATGAAAGGGAATTTTACCTTAAAGCAAATGGCTCTGACTCTCGCGCTATGCGCAAGCAGCTGGGTGTATGCCAATGCCGAGTATGAGCCTATGGCTCCGGCAGCAGCCACTGGATTCGAGGCTTCTCTCGATTGGTATTCAGAGCTCCATCTTTCCATCACAGTGCCCACAACTTGCATAGATGGCTCAGAGCTTACCCACGATGAGCTCAAGCTTACCTATGGATTCACCTACACCAACGAGGCTGGTGAAGAAGAAGATGTGGTGCTCGGAGGTGGAGTTGATGTGTATCGCACAGGCTACACCATGAGCATCAGCGCCCAACACTCAGATTTGGAAAACGCAGGTTTCAAAAATCTCTACTGCTATTTCTCTAATGACTTTGGCGATGGCCCTAAGGCATACAACCAAGTCTACACCGGATTTGACACCCTGCAGTCGCCTGCCCCCATTGCTCTTACCCAAGATAATGGCAATGTGACCCTCTCTTGGGCAGCAGTCGACGGTACCGTGAATGGCGGATATTTCGAGCCTGATCAGATCACCTATACTGTATTGCGCTATCCCGATGCCACAGAGTTCCGCAATCTCACTGGCACCACCCTCACCGATGTGATTGACAATAGCGATGATATCCAGCGCGACTATTTCTACACAGTGCAAGCTTTCAGCGATAGGATTAGCAGCGAGGTGGCCGAGAGCGAGCATTTCACCCTGGGTACAATAGTAAAGGGTGGAGAGGACACTGAGATTCCAGCTCCCGCCTCCATCACCGTTACCCCTGACCCATCGGGCGCTCTGAGCGCAGTGATTACCATTGAGGCCCCGACTGTCACAATCAGCGGAGAACCCATCAAAAACATTACCCTTGCCGAACTATATCGCGATGACAAGGACGAACCTATCAAGGTGTATCCCTATGGCATCTATGGAACCGTGACTTATGTGGATGACAATTTCCGTTGGGCCGACCCCTATACATACACCGTAATTTGCTATAATGCCGCAGGAGCAAGCGAGCCAGCTGAAGCTACAGCTTATGTTGGCATCAATGTACCGGGGGCTGTGAAATATGCAACGGTAGTAGAGACCGAAAATCCTGGCGAAGTCACAGTGTCGTGGCCATTGGTGACCGAGGATATCGATGGCAATCCCATCAATCCCGATTTTGTGTCCTACTATATATGTCCGGGCGAGGATATGAATATGTTTAGCGCTGGTTTCTTTGAGGTTCCAGCCGGCACAACCTCCTGCACCTTCTATGCCCTTGAGGAATACGGCCCGCAACAAGAAATGTATTGCTGCACCGTTTGGCCCTCGACCGAGAGTGGATTGGGCAGCTGCGCTTTGACCAATAAGGTGCTGATTGGTGCCCCCTATACCTTGCCTTACGTTGAATCATTCTCAAGCTGGAATCCTCAATGCTACTTTGAATGGGAGCAGATCACTGAAACTGCCGAAGTGACCGTATCTTACCCTTATGATGGTGAGTATTCCGATATTTCGAGCGTCGATGGCGACCATGGTTATCTGCGCGTCTATGCCGACCACGCCAGTACGATTGAGTTCCGCACTGGCAAAATCAATCTTGACTGCGAGAATCCTATCCTGACATTTAATTACTGGGGCATCACTCCCGACAATCTCAATCAACTCACTGTGTATGTGCAAGAGTGGAACTCAGATGCAGAGCGCATGCGTGTAGATCGCATCAAGCTGCAAGGCGACAATGAATGGAAAGATGAGATGGTTGATTTGTCAGAGGCAAAGGGCCAGCAAGTGCAATTGATTTTCAGTCTGCGTGTCGAGGATCAAGTGTACAGCGGCTTAGATAATATCCGCATAGAGGACAATACCAGTTCGGCGATTTCGGTAGAGGCTGCCGAGACTCAGGTCACAGTCAATGGCTCAACCATCAACGTCAATGGTGCAGTTGGCCAGCAGGTATTGCTCTATAGTGTTGATGGTCGACTGATTTCTAGCCAAAAGGCCAATGAATCAATTGCTATCACTGCTCCTCGTGGCATCTATTTGCTCTCAGTTGGTGGCATGACCCAAAAGATTATAATCAAATAATGATTGATATGTTGCTTCCAAAACACACATTTTTGACAATGGCCAGCATGCTGGCCATTGTTTCAACATCTGCTGCCGCAGTCGAAAAGGCTGAGGTACGGCAAATGCCAGTGCAGAGTGTAGAAATACTCAAAGAGGCCTATCATGGGCTGAAATCTCAGAGAAAGGCTCCAGGGTTTGTTGGATCAGGCTCGGTATTTTTTGAGATGTTTGAATACGCTGACCCAGATCAAGACCCAAATCTTTATCCTCTGCCAGCTGGCTGGACTACCACCCCTACTCCAGGATACAGCAATGACTATTGGCATTCTGGGAGCTTGATAATTAGCAACTCTACTCTCTACGGCGTGAGCAATGTGGGCATGGGCTATATTCTGGTACAGACCAACGACCATGACTCTTGGGCATTCTCTCCAGCGATTAGCCTTGAGGCCGGAGTGGAATACACAGTGAGTTACTGGGTGCTGATGCTGGGTTCGCTCGACGATACAGTCTACGAAGATTTGACAGTTTGCATAGGCAATGCCCCTGAGGCAGTTGCTATGACCACCCAGCTTGGGCGACAAAACGAAGATATTCTCGAATGGGAACGCTATGCCTACAAATTCTGCCCCGAGGAAACGGGCGATTATTACATTGGATTCCACGCGACTTCTCCGGCATGGGGTAATGCTATCATAATTGATGACGTGTCGGTAGCCACCGATGTGGCATACTGGGGAGCCGCCTCGATGCAATTTGCTGAGACCTACGACTTGTCGGCAGCGATGGAGCAGAATTATTTGGTAGGTAATCATGGTAGCGCCTCACTCACCCTCGAGCTCAAATCTTCCAGTCCTGAAATCAAGGTTGAGGGATTGCCTTTGACCTTGCGCCCTGGGCGTTATGAATCTCTGCCCGTGACATTGAATGTAAACGAGGCTGGTGAATATACTGGCTCCTTCACTCTTGCTACCAACGACCCGTCACTGCCCGAGGTGACTGTTGAGGTGAAACAGACGGTCAATAAAGTTAATGCCACCGGATACTGGCGCGAAGATTTTGAGGATGGCTTCCCCCTGACTTGGACTCGCTATGTGTCATCTTATCCCCAAGGCCATAGAGGTGTCAACAAGAGCCAATCCATTGCCTTGTCAACTCAAATCGAGAGCTATTTCATTACGGATTTCACTTTCTTGGGCAATGCCCCAGTGCTGAGTTTCAGTTACGAAGGCGAATATGAGAATTTTGAAACCGGTGGCTTGCTCGCTATACCGACTGAAAGCGCTCAATTCTTGGTGGAAATCAGTGATAACGGAGGCATGACTTGGAATCCTGTCTATAATGTCAATCCTGAAGACAATCCTCACGATCCGACAATGGATTTCAAACGTGTGTCAGTGGATTTGAGCGCCTATGCCAACAAGGTATGCCAAGTGAGATTCTCGGCCGAAACGGCCCTGATTTATCCTTACTATTTCGGCCGTTGGAATTTTGACGATATCGAACTGGGTACTGTATTGGAGCATAATTTGGCAGTGCGCCCATTGCGCGGCAACTCTATTCTGACAGTGGGCCAAGAAACCAAATTTGAAGCTCAGGTGCGTAATTATGGCCAAAATGAAGAACAAGATGTCGAGGTGCAAATCATCGACCAAAATGGCGCTGTGTTGGCCGTTGCGACTTTAAATAGTTTGGCGGCTGGCGCAGACCAAGTTGTAGAAATTAGCTGGATTCCTGCTGAGGAATATTATGGCGACCTACGAGCCCAAGTGGCACTTGCCACTGACCAATATTCTGACGATAATGTGTCAGCGGGCATACCCGTAAGAATTGTGCCAGATGAACCAATAAGCGTGACTATTGGCACTGCTACTGCCAGAGGATATTTGCCTTGGGACCTGTTTGATTGGGATTCCGAGACAGAGAGTATTTATTCTGCCGAAGACATGGGCACTGGTCCTGCTACTATTTATGGCATCACTCTATTCTACAATGCCAATGGTGGCCTCACTACCGAGCCGGTCGAACTGTATATCGGCTCAATCGATGGACCGGATTTCAGCGATCTCGGCGTGATGGAGAGCGGTCTGAGGAGAGTATACTATGATGGTCTGTATATGGCCGATGGCGATGGTGAGGTATATTTGCCATTCTCTGAGCCATATCTCTATGATGGAGGCCATCTGGTGCTCTATGCCAAGAAAAACCACCAAAATTATGTAGATCAGCATACCTTCTATCTTGAAAAGACTGAGGTGCCTAAGTCGGTCGATGGTGGCGAACCTTATTATTACCGACCGGTGGTGGAGTTCTGCATGAGCAATCCTCCTAAGGCCAATATTAGCGGTATGGTGAAATGCAATGAGCAGCCCGTGCAGAACGCAAAAGTCTCGGTGTTAGGCACAGGTTATGCCAGTGTCACTGATTCTAATGGCGAATACTCGTTTGATGTCCTGCCAGGCAGTTATACTCTCCTGTGCACTGCCTATGGATATAAAGACACTGAGGTTGTGACTGAAACTCTGGTTGAAAACCAATCTTATGTGATTGATATTGACATTGAGGCTCTTAGCTTGATCACTGTCTCAGGCAAGGTGGTGGATTCAGCCAACGGTCAGGAAATCTCTGGTGCCTTGATCCAGCTCTCTGGTTATGCCGATTATTCGACTCATACTGATGCTGATGGAACTTTTAAGATTGAGAATGTATATGCTGAGATAGCTCAGGATTACGATGTCAAGGTGACAGCACCCTACTACTACACCCTACGCACTGCATTGAGCGCTGATTCCGAGGTGGTAACATTAGAGTTGAATGAGAAGTGCTATCCGGTGGCTTCAGCCTCGTGTTATTACAATGGGGCTGGCAATGCAGTGGTGACTTGGGAGGAGCCTCAGGCCGTGTTCCGCTATGATTCGGGCATCTTGGATTCTTCACTTGGATTTGACGACAATGATACGGGAGAACTGGAATATGCAGTGCTTGGCAATGCATTTGGCAACGCTTCGGTGGTGCGGTCTATTTCATGGTATACCGACAGCTATGGTAGCGAGCACCCGACAGTCGATGTATTCCTATTCCCCTTGGATCAATCGGGCATTCCGAGTGCTGCTCCAGCCTATCATGAGAGGATAGAAAATACTGATGATGTGTGGATGCAACAAGTATTGTCCAAACCCATTGCCTTTGACTATGGCTTCTTAGTGGCTATTTCAAGTGAGTATGGCAATGTCAGCATCGGCACGGCTTTGCCTACTGCCGAATATCCTTTGGCAGACGCTTGGGGATTCTACAATGCGCATTACGAAATGAATTCTTTCCATGACTATTATTCCGTATTCACCGAGCCCATGATGATTCGCGCCGCTGGCGATGACTTGGGTACTGTGAATCCAGTCACTGGCCTGGCTCCTGAAAATGTCAAGGCTCTTGCTCCTGTGGGATACAATGTGTATCGTATGCCATCGGTTGATTCTAAGCTGCGCAAGGGAGAATTGATTGCCGAAGGCATTACGGAGTTGACTTTTGTAGACTCTGACCCAAGCGTCACTTCTGCTAACTGCTATGCAATTGTGGCGATTTATCCTGGAGGGGAATCTGAGGATGTGCGCACCAATATCTTGGCTAATAGCGGAATCGCCACAATCGATGCCGATCAGGCTGAGGACGAGGCTGTTTACTATCGTCTTGATGGCATCAGAGTTGATGGGCGTAATCTGTCATCAGGCATTTATATCCGTCTCGTCAACGGTCAAGCCCAAAAGATGGTGATTCCGTAAAATAAATCATAATGCTCTAAGAATATGCCTTGGTAAAAATGTTGTAATAAGGCAATAAGGTAAAATTTTCTCATAAGTCAGGAAGGGACGCGGTGATCGCGTCCCTTCTTGGCTTATAGTATCTATTGGTCATCGCAAGTCTTGCAGATAAGGCAGGAGCCACTGGGCGTAGCGCAGGAAGCCGAGGTCGGTGAAATGGACGCAGTCGACGGTGCCCTCCCAGTCGGAGCCGCTGCCTACGCCGGGGGATAGGAGCATAGAGTTGGCATCGGTCACTGTGGCGTATTGGCGGCGCAGCTCAGCATTGAGAGCGGTGATGGACTGGTATTTTTCTTGGTCGAAATTCATGTAGGAAAATAGCGGATTTTCAATCACAATAATAGGCGTGTCAGGATGGGCATCGCGCAGAGTGCGGTAGAATGGTAGAAATCTCTCCCTCACAATCGTCGTGTCGCAATTGGGCATGCAATCGATGATGAATGCTGAGGCATCGGCTTGCGCCATCAGTTGGGCTGTGCAGAGGTCGAGCTTGCCTTGGCCGCTGAATCCGAGATTGATTATTTCACGGTCAAGCTGGCGGCTCAATATGTTGGTATGCGCCATGCCGGGACGCGAGGCGCATCCCCCTTGGGTGATGCTGGTGCCGTAGTAGACGATTGGCTTATTTCTGACAGGGCTTTCGTACTGTGGATTGGTGAGCTGGCTGCAGCTGTCAACCCCTATCTCAAGCGAGGTGACGCCATCATAGAGGGGCAGATACAGCATGAATTCGCGCCACGTGGGCACCATGTTCTGCGCCAAGGTCTTTTCGCCATTGCCCTCGCGGTTGGGAGCGCCTGAGCCGACGAAGCGCCAACCGTCTTCGCCCAAGCAATACAGGTCTACGCCTTTGATGCCACGGTTGGTCATGTGATCCATGGCGAAATTGTTGAGGGCTTTCCATCGAGCCTTCACCACGGGCGAATTGGTGGCGAACCGTATCGCCAACCCAGCGGTATTCTTGCCAAGATACCACTGCTGGTCTCTCACCTGTCCTTTGAGCGAGGCTGGGAGGCGCTCGTAGCGCGTCTCGGTGCTGTCGTTCACTTTGCCATATAGCAGCAGCGTGTCAGCGCTATGCCACACTGTCTGGGCCTCAACCCCTATCGCCACTGCCAAGGCTGCCATCATCATCAATACTTTCATAATTTCAAGGTTTATCTTATTTCTCTCGCAAAGGTACGACAAATTTTTGCACCGCAGACCAACCAGAGGGTTGATTTTCTGGTTTTATTGTTGTATCTTTGCGATATGATTGTAAATAATAACCCGTCAAATTAAACTATAAGGCATAAAAACACGGAGAACACTGAGAACCACGGAGTCCACGGAGATTTTCTCATTCTCTGTCTCTTGCGTTCTAGAATCGGACCCAGAGGCGGCATAGCCGCAGCAGAGAACACAGAGCGCGGGGAAACTGTAGAGGTGGGCCAGGTACCATAGCCAGGCCCCGGAACCAAAGGATGGCACCCGCACTCCGAGACCTCTGGCACCGCTTCAGCGGTCTCCGTGACCGATTTGAGAAGCGTATGGTCTAAGGAAAGTGAAAATCTCCGTGGACTCCGTGGTCCTCCGAGCCCTCAGTGTTTAAACATATAAATTAAAATTAAATTGAAAAGTTACAAATCTTAAATGAAAAATAAGCGTTGATGGAAAAGGAAGAAGCAAAAAAAATTGTAGTGCTTGGTGACATTCACGGGCGCAAAATATGGAAAGAAATCATTGAGAAGGAGAAACCTGACCTGGTGATTTTTATGGGTGATTACATCACCACTCATGACTATATTGAGGAAAAGGAGCAAATTGCCAACCTTGACGAAATCCTTGATTACAAGGAGCAGAATCCCGACAAGGTAATCCTGCTGCGCGGCAATCATGACGTGCAGCACATGGGCAAAATCCGTTCGCCGCAGGAGTTCATTGATGAGCAAATGAAAAAGAGAGGCTGCGACCGCGATTTCGATTTCAACGACGTCACTCGTTGGTCGGGCTACAGCAAATGGCTCGAAAAGCAGATGTTGGAGCGTTACGACCGCTTCTGCCGCGACAGCCAATGGGCGTATATCCATGACATTGATGGCAAGCCTTATATCTTCAGCCATGCTGGCATTAGCAAGGACTGGCTCCACGACACTGCCCATCTCGACCCCTCCGACCCCGACTGGCTCAAGAAGCTCAACGAGATGCCCGTATCCAATGCCTTCAGCTTTATCCAAGGCAACCACAGAGACTGGGACGGCAGCTCGTCGGCACAACCGCCAACATGGATTCGCCCCCAGGTGCTTGCCGAGTGCAAGCTGCCCGGCTACAGTTTTGTGGTGGGCCACTCGCCTTGCAAGAAAGGTTGCATAAATATGCGCACCACTCCCCTCGATGAATGGCCTATCAAGCCTGAATATGGCGGATATAAGGAATATCCCGGCGGTGATGCCGACATCTGGCTCACCGATGCCCTCGGCAATGGCTCCTACCTCGTCATCGAGGACAACAAAATTGAGCCCCACGACATCCCCCTCCCTCCCACACCCAAAAACATGGGGGGCGGGTAAAAACCATTAATCCCAAACACTGGTGCGGCCTGGAGAAATTTGGACCCGCCCAGGCTCATAGAAC
>JAJBUH010000048.1 GCA_020860445.1 Bacteroidales bacterium
ATATTTGGTGGATTCAAAAATAGTCCGTAACTTTGCAACGCAAAACAGAAACAACGAGGTCAAGAGCGACTGAGTTCTGAGATGCAAATCTAATGAGGTGCTGTAGTTCAGTCGGTTAGAATGCCGGCCTGTCACGCCGGAGGTCGCGAGTTCGAGTCTCGTCGGCACCGCCAGTGGAGAGAGGAGAATGAGTAATTGTCAATCAACTTGTTGGTTGCTTTACTCATTCTTTTTTTTGTGTTGAAGTGGGGCATGAATGCCCCAGAAACCCTAAAACCACAAGAGCATAAAACCATAAGAGCATAAGAAACCTAAGGACCTAAATGATAAGATTCTTATATATACTGATTGTGATTGCGCTGTGGCCCGTGGGGGCGATGGCGGAGGGGGAGATGGATTATGGGGCGTTCTATAGAGATTATGACCGGATGTCGGTTGAGGACCTCTTTGACCGCGCCCAAGAGACACTGCGCGCCAACCACCTCGACAGCGCCCTCGCCTTCAATACCCTGATACAGCTATCCGACCCATCTAAGCTCGATGCGGTGGGCAAACGCCGTTTTGTCAAATCGGCCAACAATCTGGGATATATCTATGGCAGTTGCCTCAACGAGCGCAACCAAGCATTCCAGTATATAGATCGAGCCATCAGCCTGTGCCAACAATGGGGCATGGATTACCTGTTGGCACCCCAATATCTCAACAAGGCTAATCTCTACAATGCATCGTCAGAGCGCGAGGAAAAGACCAAGCTGATGCGCGATGCTCTGGATGTCTCTCTGCGCTTAGACGACAGTGAGCGTGGCCTCAGAGCCCTCTACGAGACTCTATATCTCAACATGGCTTATGGCGACACTGCTGAATTGGCCCAAACCGTGGCTCTGGCTGCGGATTTGCCCAAGGCTTGGGGAAATATGAGTCCTTACGTGGCAGAGATGGCACAGAGTGCCCAGCAATCATTAGAGGGCCATCATGACATCGCTGCTCAACATATCGCCAAAGCGCTGTCCTTGATTAACACCAAATCCGCTCCAGCTTATGTAGCCGCTAAGACACGCATTCTATTGGCTAAAGAGCAAGCTATGGCTGGTCGCACTGGCGAGGCAATATCTACACTAACGGCTGTTATGGCCGACCCGGTTGTAACCCAAGACACCGATTTGATGCTTGAGGTGTTGCATGCTTTGCAAATCGATTCCCAGAGCAAACCATTGTCAGAGAAAATCTATTGGCAAGCCAAGCTTAAGACTGATTCGATAATCTTAGCTCAGAAGGGCTCGTTTGGCAATTCCTATTCCTGGGGAATGCTTGAGAATGAAATGGAGACGGTAAAACGCGACCGCGACACCAAGCGTCTATTTCTATCCATTCTGATTCCTCTGCTCGCCTTGGTGCTTGTATTAGCCGCGCTGTTGCTGATTCAGAACCGTTCGCTGCGCTTCCGCATCAAGATGCTTTACAACCTCAATGTTGACCACCAACAGACAACTACGGCTCAGAAGCCCGCAGAAGATTCCATTGTGGGCAAAGCTGAGACATTTATGGAGAGAAATGAAGAAATCTATGGCGCCGACTTCACGCTCGATTCTCTGGCCGATCGATTGGGCGTAAAGTCAAAGGCATTGTCGCAAGCGCTGAGCGATTCCCAATTCAAATCGTTCCCATCGATGTTGGCCAAATTCAGAGTGTCTCGCGCATGCCAGCTCCTCAACGAAAATGATGCAAATCACCTCACCATCGAGGGCGTAGGCGAGAAGGTTGGCTATAAGTCGCGCTCGCATTTTGCCATGGTATTCAAGAAAATCACGGGTCTGTCGCCCTCAGAATACCTGAGGATGCATAATCAAGCTGCCAACGCAAACGCTTGATTATCAATGAGCGAAATATTTCGCTCACGCAATTTATTAATTCATTCACCTTTGCTGGGCGCAAATTTGGATTGATTGGGAAGATAGTGCTACCTTTGAGGCAGAAAATCAATCCAATCATTCTGTTTATGAAGAAAACTCTACTTTGCTTAGCAGCCTTGGCAATAGGAGCCATGTCTCTCCAAGCTGCCCACATCGCGCCTACCCTGCAGGAGGCGCGCACCCTCACTAAGCATGCGATACAGCGCATCGACAGCAAGTCGAAGCCCACTCGCGCCGAGCGCGTAGTCAACACTTCGCGCCGCAATCTGCAAAAGGTAGCGGCTGACTATGTTCCGCAATTCTACGGCAGCGTAGTCTACAGCGTGGAATCGTGGACTGACCCCCAGATGGGCATCTACTCATTCACTGGTGCCCCAGGAACCCAAGTGGAAAAGACGCCCATCTACACCGTGAATTATGACTATCCCAACTTCCCGGCTGTGTATGGTGGCACGGCAGTGGGTGACCAGTTCATCGGTATGCATCTATATTGGGATGACAATGGCAACACTGTCAGCCAGATGAATGTCTTTGACATGAACAATTGGGGTGCGCCACCGTCTATCCCGTTTCTCTCCATGAGATGGCATGGGATGTCACTTATGATGAAACCGATGGCATGATTTATGGTTGGTTCTACAATGAATATGGTAATGAAATAGAGTTTGGCGTAATGGATCCAGCCACTCGTTCCACTACAAAAATCCGCACCATCGGTGATGAGGAGATCTATCTCACCCTCGCTGCCGACAATGATGGCGCCCTCTGGGCCATTGACTATAATGGAGACTTCTACTCAGTCGACAAAGCCACGGGCAATGTCACCCTCATCGGCAATACCGGCGTTGAGGTAGGTTTCCACTTGCAGTCGGCTTGCTTTGATCCCTACACCAATATTTTGTACTGGGCAAGCTGCGAAGCTGACGAGACATCAAACCTTTATCAAGTAGATACCACTACAGGCAAGGCTACTCTTGTGGCCCCATTTATCTACAACGAGGAAGTGGTAGGCCTGTGTGTCCACAAGCAGAGCATCGACAATGCCTCCCCTGCCGCTGTTACTGATCTGGCGGTAGATTTCAGCAAGGGCACCCTCACCGGCACTGTGTCGTTTGTAATGCCATCCACTACCTTTATGAGCAATGAGGCTCTCACTGGCCAAGTGGATTATCGCCTCCTGGTCAATGATGTAGAGGCAGCCAATGGCAGTGCTGCTCCCGGCGCCACAGTAAGCGAGACAGTGACTGTAGAAGGTGGTAACACTCGATTTGTCGTAATCCCAAGCAATGACAAAGGTGATGGCCCGCAGAGCAGCCTGACAACATTCCTTGGCAGCGATGTGCCTCAAGCTGTCACTAACCTTGGCATCTATTACTCCGATGGCGTAATGGAAATATGGTGGAGCGCACCCACCTCGACAGGCGTGAATGGCGGATTTGTGGATACAAGCGCTATCAGATACGACATCGTGCGTCTTCCCGACAACGTAGTTGTAGCAAGCGACTATAAGTACACCTCGTTTGAAGAAGACATCGAGGTCGACTGCCTTAAGGCTATCTCCTACACTGTGACTCCCAAGTACGATGGCATGGAAGGCGAGACCTCTACCTCATCGAGCATCCTGCTTGGCACAGAGTATCCTCTGTCGACTCCTTATGCCGAGAGTTTTGACGAAGAATATTCATTCCAACTCTTTACCGTAATCGACGTTGCCAACGATGGCAAGACTTGGAAGCGCTATTATGAGCCGTATTATGACGATGGGGTTTCGGATCCATATTACGCTCTCTGCCCCTACCATGAGTCAAATCCCAAGGACGACTGGCTGATTACTCCTCCCATCTATCTGGAGGCTGGCACGCGCTATGTGTTCAAATTTGATGCAAAGTGCAGCTACTACGGATTCCCAGAGAAACTTGAGGTGGCTTATGGCCAAGGCTTTACCGCCGCTGATATGACCACTGTGCTGCTCGAGGCCAGCGAGGTTCCCGCTGATGTCGATGAGAATGATGACACTATCTGGCACACATATCTCTATGTAGTTGAGCCAGCTACCAGCGGCAGCTATAATTTCGGTTTCCACGCTGTATCTGATGCCGACCTGCTCAACCTGTCAATCAACGACATCGCTGTAGAAGAGGCTACTTCTTACAAGATGCCGTATTATCCCGAGCTCACTCTTATCCCAGGAGCCGATGGCGCTCTGACTCTCCATGTGGAGATAGAGCTTCCGACCACCACCCTCGGCGGAGAAGAGCTCTCAGAAATCTCCCTTGCCACTGTCTCGCTCAATGGCTATGACATGGCATACATCGACAATCCTGAGCCAGGGTCAACCTATAGCTACGATTTTGAGGTTGAGACAGGCGAGAACACCGTCACTGTTACTCTCGAGAACTCGTATGGCACCACACCAGATTATTCAGCCAAGGCTTACTGCGGCATTGACTTCCCAGTGGCTCCCAGCAACCTTGAATACAAGGTAGATGCTGCCCAAGATATCGTTTATCTCACCTGGGATGCTCCTACCGAGGGCGAGAATGGCGGTTATATCAATCCCGAATCTCTGGTATATTGGATTGGTCCGCGCACCAGCACTGTCACTTACCTCTACACTCAGGATTGGACCGAGACCTCCTACACCGACAATTGGCATTTCTTTGAGGAGCAGACTCTGGTGCGCTATCGCGTCTACGCTCAGAGCGAAGCCGGAGTTGGCACCAACGCTTCTACTTCATCGCTCATCATTGGCGGCACTCCTTACTCCCTGCCGTTTGTAGAATCAGTGCCAGGATGCTCATTCCAGACTGACGCTCTGTGGGCCGTAACCCAGGGTGCCTCGGGTGCTTATTGGAGCACAAGCGAAGGCGACGATTGGAACGAAATCTACCCTGTCGATGAGGATGGCGGTCTCTTCTGCTTCGAAGCTGGAGCCTATGGCGATGAGTCTCTGATTTACACTGGCAAGATTGCCACTCCGGGCAGCGGCCAATTCACCCTCACCTACAACTACTACAGCTATTGGGCCGACGCTACCCTTACCGTGAAGATTAAGGTTGACAATGGCGAGTGGGAAGACCTCGAGACCATCACTCTCAATCAGAGCGACTGGGATTGGGTAGAGCGAGTGGTTGATCTCAGCGCCTACAGCGGAGCCAACTACATCCAGATTGGATTCAATGGCCAGGGTCGGCCTTACTTCCCAATCTACATCGATGCTATCTCAATCGAGGGCGCCTCATCAGGCATCTCATCTGCTATCAGTGATGGCGCAGCCAATGAGGGCGAAGAGTATTATACCATCTCGGGCGTGAAGGTCAACCATCCCACCGCCTCAGGCGTCTACTTGGTAAAGAAGAATGGCATCTGGACCAAGCAAATAGTAAAATAGATTAAGATTTTTCTCATAAGTAACCATGGAGGCCACTGATGCGCATCAGCGGCCTCCATTTATTTTGTTATCCCGCAAATAATTCGTACCTTTGCAGCATAGGTTTCCAACAACAAATCCCATAACTCACAACTCATAACTCATAACTCACAACTCATAACTCATAACTCACAAC
>JAJBUH010000106.1:0-23677 GCA_020860445.1 Bacteroidales bacterium
ATCCGGGGGAATCCGGATGGCCATTTTTCATTCTTCATTATTCATTTTTCATTAATAAATCGATTGCGTCAGCGATGCCGTTGTCATCAACTGAGGCGGTAACCATGGTGGCTGCCTCTTTTACTTGTGGTGAGGCATTGCCCATTGCCACCCCGATACCAGCGTGACGGAGCATGGGTATGTCGTTGCCGCCATCGCCGAAGGCTACGGAATCCTCGAGAGGAATGCCGAAATGCGAGAGCAGGATGTCGATGCCATGAGCCTTGGTGTTGCCCTTGGCAGTGATATCGACAAATGCCGGATGCCAACGGCCAAATTCGCAATTGGGCATTCCAGCCTCAACCTGGGGCTGCTCTTGCTCGGTGAAGAATGGGGTAATCTGATACAGCGCGTGACGCAGAGGCCAGCTGTAGAATGTGCGCGGAATAAGCGGAGCGTTCAGGTCATTGACGAATATGCGGCGCGAGAGGGGACTGTCGCCAGCAATGGTCATAGACTCCTCGCCAACAAAGATGCATGGATAGCCATGCGATTCGCAATACTCACTCACAAACCGGGCATCAGCCTCGGGTATTGCGCTTTTGTACAGCACTTTGCCATCGGCCATGCAGTAAGCGCCATTCATTGTGATATAGCCATCAATCAAGCCTCGGCTCTCGAGGGCGCCAAGGTTGGTGATAATGGCCTTGGGACGCCCAGTAGAGATGAAAATCTTATTTCCGGCCTGGTGGGCGCGGCTGATGGCATCGACAGCCGACTCAGGTATCTGATGAGTCTTAAAACTCACCAATGTCCCATCAATATCAAAAAACAATGCCTTCATCCCTTAGAATACCTCTTTTGCTACTTGTTTGATGATGTCAGCTGCGAGGTAGCTGTAGAAGTGGAGCGATGGCACACCGGCAGCAATCAGTTCCTTGCACTGCTTGACGCACCATTCGCGGCCTACATCTTTGGCCTCTTGGTTGTTAGTGCATTTTTCAAGTTCGTGCGAGAGTTCCTCGGGCAGGTCGATGTGGAAGACGCGCGGCAGCACATTGAGCTGATTCTTCAGCACGATGGGCTTGATGCCGGGGATGATTGGCACGGAGGTGCCTATCTCATGACACTTCTCAACGAAATCGAAATATTTCTGATTGTCAAAGAACATCTGGGTCACCAGATAGGATGCGCCAGCGTCAACCTTCTGCTTAGCATAGCGCAGGTCAGATGCCATGTTAGGGGCCTCTTCGTGTTTCTCGGGATAGCAAGCCATGCCGTAGGTGAATGGTGTGTTGATGCCCTCGATGCGCATATCATCGAGGCCGATGCCGCGATTGAACTGGTTGACTTGTTCTTGCAAGTCGGTGGCGTGCTCGTGATATTGCGATTCGGTGCCTTTGGGTATTTCAAGATTCTTGGAATCGCCGCGCAACAAGAATAGGTTGGTCACGCCGAGGAAATTGAGGTCGAGTAGTGCATACTCAGTCTCTTCCTTGGTGAATCCTTTGCAGATAATGTGGGGCACCGCCTTGATGCCGTATTTGCCTTGGATAGCTCCAGCGATTGCCACAGTGCCGGGCCGCTTGAGGATGTTTACACGGCGCAAGCTACCGTCGGGATTCTCCTTGAGCACGTATTCGCTGTGGTGGGTAGTGATATTTACGTATTTGGGGTCGAACTCGCGCAGCGAGTCGATTACATCGAAAACTCGATATATGCTATTGCCTTTGAGAGGAGGGAGAATTTCAAATGAAAAATCAGCCATAGGTGGGTCTTTGGTTTTTAGTGTTTGGCTTTTGGGTATAGTTGGAAACCTTAGTGCAAAGTTACGAATTTTTTCCGAAATTCAACAAAAAACCATCAACAAGAGTTAAGAAATAGTGAATAGTGAACAGTGAATAGTGAACAGTGAATAGTGAAAAGTGAAAAGTGAAAAGTGAAAAGTGAATAGTGAATAGTGAATAGTGAAAAGTGAATAGTGAATAGTGAAAAGTGAATAGGGTGCGTCAGCCCACCTTATCACTTATAACTTATACTTTATCCTTATTATTATGGTGAATCTGGAATTTATATTTGGGCCCTTGGTGGGCGGAGTGATTGGGTATATCACCAATGCCCTGGCCATACGCATGCTCTTTAGGCCTTACAAGGCAAAATACATTTTTGGTATGAAACTGCCTTTTACCCCGGGCATTATCCCAAAGGAGAAAGGCCGAATAGCCATGTCGCTCGGTACTGCCATCAGCGATAACCTGATGAACCAAGAGGTGCTGGAGAAGAATCTGCTCTCGCCCGAAATGGTCGAAAAGGTAAGGCATGGAATTGAGACATTTGTAGCCCAGCAGAAAGCCAACGATGAGACTGTAGGGGAATTTCTCTCCCATTACCTGACTCCCGAGGAGGCTGATGCAGCCATTAAGAATATCAAGGACGAACTGGCTACCCAAGTAGGTACCCGGTTGAGTGATTCCCGTCTTGGTGACCAGATAGCCGATGCCGTTGTCGCTCACATGTCGGCCAAACTGAGGATAGATGGCTTGGCTGTGCCGCTATCGGGACTGATAGGCAAGAAAGTGTGGGGACAGATAGCCGACCTGATGCAAGCTCCGGCTCGCAGTTTCTTGTCAAAAAACATCAACCAACTGCTGCGTGACCGTGGGCAAGAGATAATAGGAGGGTTATTGGACAAGGAAGTGACCAAGCTGGCCGATACGCCAGTCAAGGAATTGCTCGCTGGCAAGGATGAGCAATTGCAGCAACTATGCGATGCCGTGGTAAACATGTACCGCAAACTAATCACCGAACAACTGCCAAAAATTCTGTCTACTATCAACATCCCATCCATCATCGAGAGCCGCATCAATGAGATGAATATGGCCGAGACTGAAAAGCTCATATTCTCGGTAATGAACAAAGAGCTCCGAGCCATCATCTGGCTCGGAGCCCTGTTGGGAACGATTATGGGCACTATTAATGCCTTTGTCTAATCTTATCGAATCACAATCTTGAGGGTTGAGGTGGCAGTAGCCACGATGTAGATGCCCTTGCCAAGCTGTGAGGCGTTGGCCTCACTGTTGCCCTTGAGCACGAGCATGCCCGAGGTGTTGTAGACAGCGAATTGACCCTCGGCCTTGATGGTGGTGCCATCAAAGGTGATAGCTTTGTTGGCGGGAGCCACTGCGCTCACGATGCCAGAGAAGTCGTTGACAGTGTCCTCAAAGTAGAGTGCCATGCCTGAGGCAAGCACCTTCCAAGGATTGCTTGAATCCTCGCCGAGAGCCCAGCCAGTAGATGTCACATGCGATTCCAAATCCTCGATGGCAATAGTCTTGCCCTCGGTGGTAGTGGTTGCGTCCTCGACTGTGCTGTCAATGAGGACGAGGCCGATAGCGTAGTTGTCGCCAAAGTAAGCCTCAACCACCGGGTCAAGATGAGGATAATCGGTATATTCCATGTCTGATGTCACATGATCCCAATCGATTTCGGGACGGTCGTAAGATGTGCTGCCAGCAATGCGGTGAGCAATTGATGTAGCAGCATCGGGATTGGCGGTAACGCTCTCAGCAGCTACGATGCAATTGCCAATGTGGGTCGACTTTGAGGTTACGCCATCATAGTAAGAGTTGATGTATCCAGCGATGCCGCCAGCCTGGGCTTTGGTATCGCCATTAGCCTCGACACTACCCTCGACATAGCAGAATTTCACGCTTGAGCGAGCGCAGTCGCCAACGATGCCGCCAGCGCAGCTTCCACCGATTACGGCAGCGTCAACATGGCAATTGACAATGCTCTCGTCTTCTGAGAGAGTGCCGCCAGAGATGCCGCCGACAACATTGCCAGCGATTGTGCCGGTCACATAGCAATTGCTGACACTTGCGCTTGATCTCATCTCGCCTACGATGCCGCCTACTTGTGAATCACCGCTGATATTGAAGTCAACACCGGTGGCTGAGCAGTCATTGATTTGCGAATACACTGTCAGACTGCCAGCGATAGCGCCGAAGGGTTGGTAGGTTGAGCTCTCGGCTACGCAATTCTTGACATGCACATTGTCGATGCGGGTTGGGCCGCTGGTGCTACCGCCCATATATCCGGCGACAAAGCTGCCGCCTTCGCCAGTATGCTCTGAGTTAACGATGTAGAGATTCTTGATGGACGCGCCGCTGAACATATTTGATACCAGACCAGTACCAGTGAGACGCATATTCTCGATAGCGTAACCTTTGCCATCGATTGAGCCGGTGAAGGTGCAATCATTGCCACCCCATACATAGTAGTCAAAGTCGATGTCGCAGTCAACCACATAGTGTGCGCCTGGAGCTGAATTGATTTGCATCACATCGCCAGCTGTAGCCAAGTGGTAGGGATTATCCGAAGTGCCATCACCGCCAGCAAAGCGAGAGAGGGGCAGAGCGAAGTGATTTGCATAGAACGAGTCGGTTGAGCTTTGATAGTAAATTACCATCAGCTTGGCAAGCGATGTGCCAGCATTTTGCAGATAGATAGAGCTGAGCCTTGCGCCAGTCTCAGTGTCGGGACCCTGTGAGAGCAGGATATCGCCATCCTCGTTGTAGAGGCGCAGATACTCGCTGGTAGCCGTAGATGAAGAGTTGGGATCATCGAGCACCTTAACCAGGAAGAGGTATTCGCGCTTTGAGTCAGTGTTAAAGAGG
Organism: Bacteroidales bacterium; assembly: GCA_020860445.1. Lineage (GTDB taxonomy): Bacteria > Bacteroidota > Bacteroidia > Bacteroidales > Muribaculaceae > CAG-873. The sequence continues at coordinate 4,656 of JAJBUH010000106.1, forward strand.
TAAGGGTCGAAAGCGACTTGGTCAACATACATTTGCGCCAAGGTCACGTCTGAGCCGACATTGATATAGTCATAGCGCACGAAGTTGCCATCCTTGTCAAACCATGCTAAGCGGTGCAGAGCGTTGTTGTCCTCATCGACATCGGCAGTGTTGAGCGATGAAACGTAGGCGTAGGTGCGACCCTCGGCGATACGGTCGATTGAGGTTGAGATGTAAGTTGCGCCTTCGATCAGAGTAGGGATTTCTGCCACTGTCACACATGAGGGCACATCCACAAAGCGGAAGACGTCTTCGTCTTCGAGGTAGAAGCAGAATTGAGTCTCGAAGCCCTCGACATCGCTCATCGATATGAAGTCGGTAGCATTCTCAACGATGGTGGCGAGCAAGTTGCCGTCCCAGTCGAATACATGCAGGTCAGTCTGGAAACCATCAGTCGAGGTGAGGTAATTCTCATAACCTACGAAGTAAACCGGCTGGTCAGAATTGTCGTAGAAGTCAAAGCTTAGGTCATTGTATTTAAACAGCTGACCCATGCCTGGGAAAGACCACAGAGCATTGTCTTTGCCCTCCATAGGGATGCTTGTGGTGTGGATGAGATTGAAGTCGCTGTCATAGAGGTCGATGATGAAATTGTTATCCTCGGTGACATCGGGGTCGGTATAGTAGTTCTCATTATACACCCAGAAAGGCTGCTCATAGTATGGGATAGCGTAGTAGAGCTGATTGTTGTGGGCATTGCACAGGAATGGCAGGGCATAGTTGCCAGCGCCAGCAAACAACTCATAGTCAATCACAAAGGTGTGCATCAGTTGGGCTGAGGTGCCATAGCCAGCCTTTTTGTACACATCGTAGTAGAGATAATACTTAGAATTGCCATCCTCATCATAGTCGTAGCCATCGCGCATGAATGCCATCGTGAAATTCTCGCTGTAGGCGTCGAGCTGATTGTTAAGGGCGAATACTTGGTTGCCGTCAAAAGTCTCAACGTAGGTGGCTGTATCAGAGCCTGTAAGCGAGTAAACCTCAGTAAAGTCACGGCCGCTGTAATCCTCGGTGGTGCAGTGCACGTACACCATCACCTCGTAGGCGTCGTTGATGTTGAAGAATTTCTTTGACAGAGTGGGTGCGATGCCAACATAATTGATGCTCGTGTCGCCCTGGGTCATGTCGAGGGTAATTTGGAATTTGCCAGCTTGCTCAAGCGAGGCATTGTAGATTACGATATCCGCACCTGTAATGGTGGAGTAAGTGTAATCGAGTGACTCGTTGTAAATCTGGTCATACTCATAATTCATTGTGTAGAACCATTCCTCATTATCGGGGGTGTAGAGGCTGCCCCAATATGAACCACTGTCAATGCTGCCATTCGGCTCGGTGACAATGGCCTTGCGCATTGTGGAATTAGAATTGGCCTTGCGCCAATTAGCACCCTCTCCAACAGTGAGCGCTCCGGGATGTGCCTTTGGGTAAGCAGCAGTGCGCAGATTAGCCACTGTCTGCTCGAAGCGCTCCTTCATTGATAGCGGTGTTGATGCGATGGCCGGCGAGGCCATGACAGCAGCCGCTATCCCAATACTCAGTAGTCGTTTCATAAAATAGGTTTTAAGATTGATTAAAATAGTTTAATTCAAAGGGTTCCGCTTATAAACACCAAAGGGCGGTACCTGATTGTGCCGCCCTGTAGGCGTATCTAAGCGTTTGGTCGATATTTATGCCTTGTAGTATTCAAGCTCCTCGGGTTTGAATTTGGCGATAAACTCAGAGTGCTTCTCCACTTCTGATTCTGCCAGGTTGAGGTAAACGTGCAGAGTGCGGTTGAAACTGTCGTTGCGGTTGGCATCTGATAGGAGCAGATAGCTCATGATGGTGTTGCCAGCCATTTCAACCAAGCGGCGAGCCATGAAGTCGGTATAGGCCTGAATCTTAATCTCAGATACCTTGCCGGCAGCGGCGAAGAAGAGCTCGGCCATCTGGGCGATGCGCTCCTTGGCGGGCACGAGTTCGGGCTTAACCTCCTCGGCTGCGTAGGTCTCAATCAGATTCTTGTATGTGCCAGAGAGGACGTGGCGGATAGCGGCTACGACTTGCAGCTGGGTAGTGCCTTCGTAGATGCTGGTGATGCGGGCATCGCGATAGATGCGCTCGCAAGCGTAGTCCTTCATGAAGCCCGAGCCGCCATGGATCTGGATGCAGTCATAAGCGTTCTGGTTGCAATATTCGCTGCCCATGCCCTTGGCGATGGGGGCGAGAGCATCGGCAAGTTTCTTGTAGAGCTTCATCTCTTGGCGCTCTTCGCCAGTGAGCGGACGCTCCTTGGCAATATCCTCATACACCTTGTAGATGTCAACAAAGCGAGCGGTCTCGTAGAGCAATGAGCGTGAGGCGTCGAGCTTGGCTTTCATGATCGAGAGCATCTCAGCCACAGCCGGGAACTCGATGATGGCCTTGCCAAATTGCTTGCGGTCCTTGGCATAAGCGAGGGCCTCGCGGTAAGCGTTTTCGCTTACGCCGACAGCCTGGGCAGCGATGCCGAGGCGAGCGCCGTTCATCAGAGCCATCACATACTTGATGAGGCCCATGCGTGTGTCGCCAACGAGTTCGGCCGGTGCATTCTTGTAGGTGAGCTCGCAAGTGGGCGAACCCTTGATGCCCATCTTATTCTCGATGCGGCGCACATTGACACCGCCATTGCGCTTGTCATAGATAAACATTGACAGACCGCGACCGTCGCGAGTACCTTCCTCTGAGCGGGCGAGCACCAAGTGGATGTCGCTGTCGCCATTGGTGATAAAGCGCTTCACGCCATTGAGCACCCAAGAGCCGTCTTCTTTCTTGGTGGCCTTGAGCATCACTGACTGCAGGTCGCTGCCAGCGTCGGGCTCGGTGAGGTCCATCGACATGGTCTCGCCAGCGCATACGCGAGGTATGTAGCGTTGCTTTTGATCCTCATCGCCAAATTCGTAGAGAGTCTCGGCGCAGTCTTGCAGACCCCAAAGGTTCTCAAAGCCGGTGTCGGCGCGGCTCACGATGTCGGCAGCCATGATGTAGGGGGTGATGGGGAAGTTGAGGCCACCGAGGCGGCGAGGCATAGCCATGCCCATGAGGCCGGCTTTGCGGCAAGCCTCGAGGTTTTGCTGGGTACCAGTAGCGTAGGTCACGCGGCCATCCTTGAGGGTGGGACCTTCGTGGTCGACACCCTCGGCATTTTCGGCGATGATGCCGCCGCAGAGGTCGCCTACGATTTCAAGCACGCGGTCATAATTGTCCATAGCGTCCTCGAAGTTGAATGGCGCGTAGTCGAACTTGTCAGCATCGGTGAAATTGCGCTCCTTGAGCTCAACGATCTTGCGCATCATCGGGTGATTGAGATGATGCTTCAAGTCGGGATTGTCATTATAGAAATTTGCCATTTTGAGTCGGGGTTACTTCGAGTTTTTCTTGTAATATTTGATAAGCTTAGGTACAACGTCCTCGACGTTGCCATTTATCACATAGTCGGCAATGGAGTTGATGGGAGCGTTGGGGTCGTTGTTGATCGAGATGATGATCGAGCTCTCTTGCATACCGGCGATGTGCTGGATTTGGCCCGAGATGCCGCAAGCGATGTAGAGCTTGGGACGCACGGTGACGCCAGTCTGGCCGATTTGGCGCTCATGTTCGGCAAAACCGGCATCGACGGCAGCGCGCGAAGCGCCCACCTCGGCACCGAGAGTGTCGGCGAGCTTGTAGAGCATGTCAAATCCTTCCTTGCTGCCCATGCCGTAGCCGCCAGCCACGATGATGGGAGAATTCTTGATGTTGATTTTTGATTTCTCGATATGGCGATCGATGATTTCAACGATGAAATCCTCGTCTTTTACATACTTATTGGGGTCGAGGTCGATGACTTCGCCTTTGTAGTTGGGGTCGCGCACCTCTTTCTTCATTACGCCCTCGCGCACGGTGGCCATCTGTGGACGGCACTCGGGGTTGACGATGGTGGCAACGATGTTGCCGCCAAAGGCTGGACGGATTTGGAAGAGCAGGTCAGTATATTCCTTGCCGGTCTTGGCATCCTTGTGGTCACCAATCTCGAGGGCGGTGCAGTCGGCGGTGAGGCCGCTATGCAGACAGGAAGATACGCGTGGGCCAAGGTCGCGGCCAATGCAAGTGGCACCCATCAGGCAGATTTGGGGCTTGATCTCCTTGAAGAGGTTGATCAGCACCGAAGCGTGGGGATTTGAGGTGTAGGGGAAGAGACGCTTGTCTTCGACCTTGTACACCACATCGGCTCCGTAGGGGAAGATTTGCTCCTCGATGCCCTTGAGGTTGTCGCCAATCACGAGGGCTTCGAGCTTCACGCCGAGACGGTCGGCCAATGTGCGGCCTTTGGTGAGGAGTTCGAGGCTCACGTCGGCCACTTTTCCTTCGTCGAACTCGCAGTAAACTATAAGATTATTCTTGTCGGTCATTTTCTGCTAAATTATATTCAACGGCTATGCTGGGGGAATCAGCCGATGGTGTGGTTAGCGATTAGGTCCTTAATGAGATTTTCGATTGCGGTGTCGTCATCGTTGAGCACCAGATTCTCCTTAGCGGTGAATACGACGTTCTCGACAGCCTTAACCTTTGTGGGCGAGCCGGGGAGGCCGATTTGAGCTGGGTCAGCCTCGACGAAGGCGGCGTTCCACTCCTTGATGTTGAGGAAGGGGCGAGCCTCAAGCAGAGCCTGCTTGTCCTCGGGGAGGTTAGCCTTCTCGCTGGGCGAGGCAGCGTATTTGTATTTCATCACGCGCTGAGCGTTGCGTGGGCGGCACTCAGCAGCGGTGCCGTTGACAGTGACGACGCAGGGCAGAGGAGCCTTGACAACCTCTACGCCATGCTCGAGGCGGCGCTTTACGGTGACGTGGCCATCGCTAAGGTCGAGGATTTCCTCGGCGTAGGTCACTTGGGGAATGCCAAGTTTCTCAGCGATTTGGGGTCCTACTTGAGCGGTATCACCATCGATAGCTTGGCGACCGCCAAGGATGATGTCATAATTTCCAAATTTTTTCACGGCTTGTGCCAAGGAGTAAGAAGTGGCCAAGGTATCGGCACCGCCGAATGGACGGTCGGTGAGCACGATACCGCCATCAGCTCCGCGGTACATTGCCTCGCGCACGATTTCGGCAGCGCGGGGCAGACCCATAGTGAGTACTGTCACTGTAGAGCCGGGGTTGGCGTCCTTGAGCTGAAGGGCTTGCTCGAGAGCGTTGAGGTCCTCGGGATTAAAGATTGCGGGGAGAGCGGCGCGGTTGATGGTGCCGTCTTCCTTCATGGCATCTTTGCCTACGTTGCGGGTATCGGGCACCTGCTTGGCAAGCACAATGATGTTCAAACTCATATTCTCTTTGTTTTATGTAATATTTCCGAATTTATTTGCAAGGCTCGGTTTTTAATTTGCAAAGTTAACAATTTTCAAGGAGTTGACAAAATCTAATTAACAAAAGTTGGTGTTTTGCAGCCTCATTCACACAAATTAACCGACAAGTGCAATACATAATTCACATTTCATAATTCGCAATGCTGGTCACTCTCAGGAATAGTGAACTAAAAAGAGGTGCCCTCTCAGATATTGGGAAGGCCATCTCTTTATAATTGATTTCTGAAATCTGAATGGGTTTAGGCAAGGAAGCCAAGCAGCACACCGGCGGCTACAGCCGAACCAATCACGCCGGACACGTTGGGGCCCATGGCGTGCATCAGCAGGTAGTTGCTGGGGTCGTACTGCAGACCCAGATTGTTGGAGATGCGGGCCGACATTGGCACTGCCGATACGCCAGCGTTGCCGATGAGCGGGTTGATCTTCTTTGACTGCGGCAGGATCAGGTTGAAAATCTTGACGAAGATTACGCCCGAAGCCGAAGCGATGATGAAGGCCATGAAACCGAGGGCGAAGATGCCGATGGTCTCCCAAGTCAGGAAGTGCGAGGCCTGGGTGCTGGCGCCCACAGTCATACCGAGCAGGATGGTCACGATATCGGTGAGGGCGTTGCTGGCAGTCTTGGCCAGACGGTTGGTGACGCCGCACTCGCGCAGCAGGTTGCCGAAGAAGAGCATGCCGAGCAGAGGCAGACCCGAAGGCACCACAAAGCAGGTGAGGAGCATACCCACGATGGGGAAGATAATCTTCTCGTTCTGCGACACGGCGCGGGCCGGCTTCATCTTGATCAGACGCTCATGCTTGGTGGTGAAGAGCTTCATCAACGGCGGCTGGATCACAGGCACCAAGGCCATGTAGCTGTAGGCCGATACCGCGATTGCGCCCATCAAGTTTGGTGCGAGCTTGGATGATAGGAAGATAGCTGTAGGGCCGTCGGCACCGCCGATGATGGCGATTGCGCCAGCCTGGTCGGGAGCGAACCCGATGGCGAGAGCCACCATGTAAGCGCCGAAGATACCAAACTGAGCGGCAGCGCCGATAAGCATCAGCTTAGGATTGGCGATCAGGGCCGAGAAGTCGGTCATAGCGCCGATGCCGAGGAAGATAAGCGGAGGATACCAGCCGGCACTCACACCATTGTAGAGGATGTTGAGCACTGAGCCCTCCTCGTAGATGCCTACCTCCAAGCCGGCCGTAGTATTGAATGGCACATTGCCAATCAGCATACCGAAGCCGATGGGTACCAGCAGCATGGGCTCGAAATTTTTCTTGATTGCGAGCCAGATGAAGAACAAGCCGATGAGGAGCATGACAAAGTTGCCAAGCTCGGCATTGGCGAAACCTGTTAGTTCCCAGAACTGTCGCAGGTTTACATTTATGAAATCGCTAAACGTCATAGTGGTTCAGTTCAGGGATTCCTTATTCGAGAGTGATGATGGCTCCGCCTTCGAGCACAGAGTCGCCAGCTGAAACATTCACACTCTTGACCTTGCCGTCGCGGCCAGCATGGATGGCGTTCTCCATCTTCATAGCCTCGAGCATAGCCACGGTATCGTCGGCCTTGACGGTGTCGCCGACCTTGACCGAAATCGAGAGGATCACGCCAGGGAGCGGAGCCTTGACTACGTAGCCGCCAGTAGCAGCAGCGGCGGGCTTGGAGATGACCTTCTCACCGCTCTGGGTGCGAGGTGCGGCCGCAGCCTTGGGAGCTGCGCTCACCTTCACGGGCTTCTGCTCCTCAGAGAGCTCTACTTTGTAGGGGATGCCGTTCACCTCCACTTGGGCAATGTTGCCCTCGATGTCGCCGATGGCTACCTTGTATGTGTTACCGTTGATTTTATATTTGTACTCTTTCATTGCTTTTTTGCGAGTTGGGGTTTGCTTTTTGCTTTATGCGAGGGGATTAGTGGGGTAATTGGCGCAGGCCGTAAATCTTAGAGCTCCAGGGCGAGTAAGCGCGCTTAACCTTGTTGATGGTAAGCACGGTGTCCTCCTGATCGTGGGCGTTGAGATGCTCATAGAGGGCCATGCAGATGGCAGCGATTTCTTCGCCAGAGTCATGCTCGACTTCTCTGCGCTCGGCCTTGGTCTCCACGCCATGGGCGCGAGCCTTGTTTTTGCGGGTCTGAGCGGCGCCGATCTTGCTGATCAGCATGAATGCCAAGCAGAGGACGAGCAGGGCTGAGAACACGATGCACATTGCCATTGCAGCCATGCCGAAGCCGTGACCGTCGACGCGGGCAAAGAGCTCAATCTTGTTGTTCTTGTCCTTGATGATGTTGGCGCTCGACGGGGTGATGTACTTCGAGGCCGAACCGTTGCGCACTTCCCATTCGCCGAAGCCGTCGTCAACGCGGGCATACGATTGGTCGGGGAGCAGCGAGGCGGGCACGATCACATAGTCGATGAGCGAGCGGCCGTCGGCATCATAGAGGCCCACCCAATTGTCCTTGCCGGGCACAAGCACAAAGTTGGTGTGGAAGGTGCCTTTGTTTGGCTCACCGTCGGCGTGGAACAGCACATGCTGTCTCTTGCCGATTTTGGTGAGCTCGTCGCCCATTGGCACGGGGTACATGGTGGGATTCAAGCTGTCGGTGGTGAGGAATACGCTGGCAATCTCCAGAGGGCCGTAGTTGGCGTTGAAGAGCTCAATCCAGCCCGAACGGTTGCCGTATTCGTCGACGATGCTTGATTCGTTGTCCACCATCACCTCGTTGATGCGCAGAGCCTTGCGGTTTTGGGCCGTAGCTACGGTGGCGCATCCCAAGATGGCGAGCAGAAGAATCAGATATTTTCTTTTCATACGGAATATTAAAGAGGTATGTTGCCGTGTTTCTTAGCGGGGTTGGTAAGCTTCTTGGTAGCGAGCTGCTGCAGGGCGCGGATGATGCGGAAGCGAGTGTTGCGAGGCTCGATCACATCATCGATATAGCCGTAGCGGGCTGCGTTGTAGGGGTTGCAGAATAGCTTGTTGTATTCTTCCTCCTTCTCCTTGAGATACTTGGCGGGATCCTCGGCAGCCTTGGCTTCCTTGGCGTAGAGCACCTCGACAGCGCCGGCGCCACCCATCACAGCGATCTCGGCGGTAGGCCAAGCGTAGTTCATGTCGCCGCGCAGTTGCTTGCAGCTCATCACGATGTGCGAACCGCCGTAGCTCTTGCGCAGGGTCACAGTCACCTTAGGCACAGTAGCCTCGCCATAAGCGTAGAGCAGCTTAGCGCCATGCAGAATCACAGCGTTGTACTCTTGTCCGGTACCGGGCAGGAAGCCGGGCACGTCGACCAGGGTTACCAATGGGATGTTGAAAGCGTCGCAGAAGCGCACGAAGCGGGCAGCCTTGCGCGAAGCGTTGCAGTCGAGTACGCCAGCCATGAACTTAGGCTGGTTGGCCACGATGCCTACCGACTGGCCGTTGAAGCGAGCGAAGCCGATAATGATGTTCTTTGCATATTCGCGCTGCACCTCCAGGAACTCGCCATTGTCGATGATGGCGCCGATTACCTCGTACATATCGTAGGGACGGTTGGCCGAGTCGGGGATAATCTCGTTGAGCGAATCCTCCAGGCGGTCAATCGGGTCGGTGCACTCAACCAATGGGGGCTCCTCCAGGTTGTTCTGGGGGATATAGCTGAAGAGCTTGCGCACGATGCGGATAGCGTCTTCGCCATCTTCGGCTGCAAAGTGGGTCACACCGCTCTTGCTTGCGTGCACCTCAGCGCCGCCGAGGGTCTCCTGGTTGACATCTTCGCCTGTCACAGTCTTCACCACCTTGGGGCCGGTGAGGAACATGTAGGAAATGCCCTTGGCCATGATTGTGAAGTCGGTGAGTGCGGGCGAGTAAACGGCGCCGCCGGCGCAAGGACCGAGGATCGCCGAGATCTGAGGAATCACGCCCGAAGCAAGGATGTTGCGTTCGAAGATTTCTGAATAGCCAGCCAGAGCGTTGATGCCCTCTTGGATACGTGCGCCGCCCGAGTCGTTGAGGCCGATCACGGGAGCACCCATCTTCATGGCCATGTCCATGATCTTGCAGATCTTGAGAGCCATGGTCTCGGAGAGCGAACCGCCGAATACGGTGAAGTCTTGAGCGAATACATATACGAGACGTCCCTCGATTGTGCCGTAACCGGTGACAACACCGTCGCCCAGGTATGATTTCTTCTCCTGGCCGAAATTGTGGCAGCGGTGACGCACAAACATATCTATTTCCTCAAACGAGCCTTCGTCGAGAAGTTGGAGGATGCGCTCGCGAGCGGTGTATTTGCCGCGCTCGTGTTGCTTGTCGATGGCCTTTTGGCCGCCGCCCAAGCGAGCCTCGGTGCGAAGCTCGATGAGTTCTTTTACTTTTTCAAGTTGATTGCTCATTGCGATAATTGGTTTATCTTTGATTGGTTGATTAGAGCTGGAAAACTAAAATAGGCAATTTATAACGTTAGCACGTAAGCTTTACGCCGGCTCTGGGTCGGCATAAAGCTTATGTGCTTGCGTTGTTCCATACCTGATCGGTGGGGCTTACTTGTTGGGGTCCTCGCAAAGCTCGATGAGAGTGCCGCAAGTTGACTTGGGATGCAGGAAGGCGATGTTGAGACCCTCGGCGCCCTTGCGGGGAGCTTTGTCGATCAGTCGGCATCCCTTAGCTTCGACCTCAGCCAAAGCGTTGGCTACGCCGTCTTCGATAGCGAATGCCACGTGCTGAATGCCGCCGCGGCCTCCGTTGTTGGCGATGAATTTGCAGATGGCGCTGTCGGGAGCTGTGCCCTCGAGAAGCTCGATTTTGGTCTGGCCAACCTTAAAGAAGGCTGTGCGCACTTTTTGGTCAGCGACTTCTTCGATAGCGAAGCACTTGAGCCCGAGCATGTTCTCGTAGAAGGGGATAGCTTCGTCGAGGCTTGGCACGGCGATGCCGATGTGTTCGATGTGGGAAATGTCCATAATCAATTGAGTTATTATTGGTCTTTTGTCTTTTCTGAATTTTATCGGATGTAGAAATTCTGGGCAAATTTACGCCTTTTTTGCGAAATAAAGAAATTTTATTTGCGATTTGTTAACCCCTGACCAAGATTTAGGAATTAACGGACAATAGGCGCAAGCCCGAGCCGCAAGCTTAATCCTCGGTGTAGAAGAGGATTATCCTCTTGAGGGCAGCCTGGCACACTGGGCAGAAGGCATCGATTTCATTGATGCGCATGCGGCAGTTGTCGGCCGGACGATACACGCCGTGGAACGAGTATCCGCCCCCCTCGTACAGCCCAACGGGATATTTCTCCGCATCCTTGGGGTCGGTGGGCATCGGGGTGCCGGCGGGGATCATGTCTTTCCACTTGCTGTCAAAGTCGACCAGGGTGGTGATGTTGGGTTCCCAAGGCTCTACGCTTGTGGGGTAGGTGTCAGACATCACTTCCTCCTCGTAGAAATACTCGTCGGTGAGACCGCCGAAGCTGTGGCCGAACTCATGCACGACCACCGGGCGAGCGGTAGCGTGGCGAGCAGATGTAAGGGTATAGGCATTGTAGATACCGCCACCGCCGTATTCCTCAGTATTGACGAGCACTATGATGTGCTGGGCCGGGATGCCGCGCAGAGCATCGTACATGGCGAACACCTCGGGCGATGTGAGGTAGCGGTCAGAGTAGAATGTCGAGTAGTGGGATTTGAACGAAGTGTCTTTCCATTCATTCTTCTTGGGCACGCTCACGCCTTGGTCCTTCGACGGGGTCTCGATGGCTATGAAATCGATGCGCTCTTGCAGTTCCTTGAAGGGCTCATGGCTGAGTATGGCATCGACAGCCTGCTCGGCATCGATGTAGAACTGGCCCATGTCTTCTTGGCGATAGCCCTCGCCCATGAAGGCGATGCCCACGTGGGTGCCGGCGTCGGCTCCTTTCCTTATATATTTATGTGGGAGCAGGGGAGCCTGGTTGTTGCGGATCAGGATGTCGGCCGGGTCGACAGTGTGGGTAGCCTCGGCCACCACCTTGTGATACTTGTCGAGAAGTCGGGTGGTCACCACCACTTTTTCCTTAGGATAAGGTACGAGCAGAGGCAGCTGGCAAGTGCTGGGGGTGGTGTCGCCCAGGTCGAGCCACTCGTTGAAGAGGGTCGAAAAAGAATTGCGGTACAGGGTGTCGCCCTGGAGCGAAGTGACGGTGATGTCACCGTTGCCCGTATAGGGAGCTTCCTTGAGATGGCCCTTGCGGCCTCCCCATGAGGCCCATTTGTGCATGTGGCGTAGACCGATGTTGACGTCGCCGGGCTTGCCACTGAGCATGTAGTCGATGCGCAGGGTGGAATCGGAGAACGCCTTGTCGAAATCAGCTGCTCCGGCAGCGAGGGGCGCGAATAGGGCAGCTAAGGCCGCGATGCAGAGAGGCTTCATATATTTTCCATTATTGGGATTTGACGCTTGAATACCTCTTTGAAAGAGATGAGGGTCTCGGTGCGCATAGCGTCGAGGCGCTGGAAGTTGTTGCGTATGATCTCGAGCAGATGGTCGTTGTTGCGAGCCACCACCTTGGTGAATAGGTCATACTGGCCGGTGGTGAAATGGCACTCCACTACCTCGGGAATCTTTTCGAGCTCCTCAATCACCTTGTTGTATTTGGTGGGGTCGGTGAGGAGGATGCCTATGTAGGCGCAGGTGTCGTAGCCCAGGGCAGCTGGGTTGATCAAGCACTCGGTGCCCTTGACGACATCCTTTGAGGTTAGCCTCTGCAAGCGTTGGTGGATAGCGGCCCCAGACACTCCGAGCTCGCGAGCGATTTCAAGGTAAGGCTTGCGGCCGTCTTCGGCCAGCTTTTGTAGGATCTGCAGGTCGATCTTATCGAGTTGTTGACGATTCATAATGCGACACGCGTTTTGTTAAGGGTTAGTTTTAATTTGTTATTTGGGTGGTTTGTTTCCAAAGATTTTTTTGTTTTCACGGTTGTTTTCTGTTAAAAATTAGTTTTGCAAAATTACTAAATATTTTTCACATTCCCTTACTATTTAGTCGGGATAATTGTACGTTGGGGGTAAAAATTTTTAGTTAAAAAAAGCAATAGCAAATCAAATTTCCCAAAATTGCTCGTAATTGAGAAAAAAGCGCTAACTTTGTATTCCCAAAATTAACAGATATGCTCAGACGCTTCTTCATTTCAATGCTTGGCGCGATGGCTGCTTTTTGGCTATCGCTATTCATTCTCGTTTTCATGTCAATCGTTGCCGTGGCGGTAATCGCCAGCAGCGCCCTGTCGAAGGACACCCTCGTAAAGGGGGCAAAAGTGCTATACCTGGAGCTGCAAGGCGAGATACCCGAGCGCCAGGACGACTTCAACGTGGAATCATTGCTCGACTTGGACTTCCAAGGGCCGTCGCTGACTTTGGCTCAGATCACCGAGGCTTTGCGCTTGGCTGCCGATGACAAGGAAGTGAAGGGCGTGTACATCGATTGCAAAGGCTCATCGCTGGGCATCGCATCGCGCAGCGAGGTAGTCGAGGCTTTGCAAAAATTCAAGGATGCCGGTAAGTGGGTCTACGCCTACAGTGACAACTATATGCAGGGCGACTATTACGTGTCGACCGTGGCCGACAAGCTATACCTCAACCCAGTGGGCATGATCGACGTGCATGGCCTGGCTGCCACCACCGTATTCTATACCGATGTGCTTAAGAAACTCGGCATTGAGGTGCAAGTGTTCAAGGTAGGCGAGTTCAAGAGTGCCGTCGAGCCCTATATCCGCACATCGATGAGCGAACCCAGTCGCAGACAGACCACCGAGTTCCTGACCCAGATTTGGAGAGGCATCTCCGGACAGATGGCTGAGGCCAGAGACGTCGATGTGGCTCAGGTCAACTCTTGGGCCGATGGCTTGTCGATGACTTGGGCTCCTGAGAAATATGTCGAGAGCAAGATGGTCACCGAGTTGCTGTATCGCTCAGAGGTGGAAAAACTGTTGAAGGCCGAACTCAATGTAAAGGATGACGAAGACCTGCCCAAGGTGACGCCGGTTGAGTATTTAGAGGCCAAGGGCAAGCTGGGCAATTCAGAAAAGAAACATATCGCCGTGCTGTATGCCGTGGGCTCGATCACCGATGACGGCAAGAGCGGCATCGTTGCCACCAAATTAGTTCCGGAGATCCAGAAGCTTGCCGAGAATGACAAGGTGAAGGGCCTGGTGCTTCGCGTCAACTCGGGAGGCGGCAGCGCTTTCGCCTCAGAGCAGATTTGGAAAGCCCTTGAGGATTTCAAGGCCACGGGCAAGCCATTCTACGTGTCGATGGGAGACTATGCCGCATCGGGCGGATATTACATCTCGTGTGGCGCCGACCGTATCTTTGCCGATGCCGCCACGCTGACCGGTTCGATTGGTATATTCGGCCTTATCCCCAATGCTAAGAATCTGCTTACCGACAAGATTGGCCTGAAGTTTGAAACAGTCGAGACCAACCGCAATGCCAATTTCCCCAACCTATACAATCCGATGACGCCGGCTCAGGCCGCTGGCATGCAAAGCTATGTTGAGCGCGGATACGAAACCTTCACCTCGCGCGTGGCCGAAGGTCGCCATATCCCCATTGATTCCGTCAAGGCAATTGGCGGGGGACGCGTATGGGATGGCACCACTGCACTGCGCATAGGTTTGGTGGATGAAATAGGTAGCCTGTCGGTAGCTATAAATGCACTGGCTACTCAGCTGGGTATGGATAGCGACCGATATGTCAACTATCCGGCTATCAAGGACAAGTGGCTCGACCTGCTGATGGGCGACATGCCGTCGATCAACGCCCAACTGATACCGCAAGGCGAAATCCGCGACTGCATCAAAGCAGCCTGGGAGCTGTCAAACGCCTCGCCTCTCCAAACCCGCATGGAGGAAATCATAATAAACTAAGGGATAAGGACCATTAGAGCAGTCGAGTGCCCCGAGGTTTTACCTCGGTGGTCACAAAAGTCAAAAGCAAAATATTAATGTAAGTAGATGAGTAAGCGCAAGTTATTCTCTAAGTTGGTGTTGCTGCCCATATCTAAGATATATGGGTTTGTGACTGCTGTGAGAAATCTTATGTTTGACTTGCATATACTCAAAGAGCGCGAGTTTGACGTGCCAGTAGTCGTGGTCGGCAATCTCGCCGTTGGGGGTACGGGCAAGACGCCCCATGTGGAGTACATAATCGAGCATCTGCGCCATAGCTATCATATAGGAGTGCTGAGCCGGGGCTACAAGCGAGGCACCCATGGATTCGTGATGGCTACTCGCAATTCGCGTCCCATCGATATTGGCGATGAGCCATACCAGATCTATCACAAATTTGGCTGCGAGGTAGCTGTGGCAGTGTGTGAGGATCGCGTGAAGGGCATCACCGAGATGCTCCGCGTAGACCCGCATATCGACTTGATAATCCTGGATGACGCCTTCCAGCATCGTTATGTCAAGCCCACTGTTGCTATAGTGCTCACCGAGTATGGGCGACCTGTATTCAAGGACAAGTTGTTGCCTTATGGCCGACTGCGCGAATCGCGCAAGGGCATGAACCGCGCCGACATTGTGGTGGCAACTAAATGCCCGGAGAGGGTGACAGCTCTCGACTTGAGAATATTTGAGGACAACCTGAGGCTGATGTCAGGACAGAAACTTTTCTTCTCGCGCTATGTCTATGCCAATTTGCAGCCGGTGTTCCCCGAGCAAGCTCCGCCGGTGGCTCCGTCATTGGAATGGCTCACCGAGGAGGACAGGCTGCTGTGCGTGGCCGGAATCGCCAACCCGAAGCCGTTTGTGAAATTCATCAAGCGTTTCAAGCCAAAGGTGAGGGTGAACCTGTACCCCGACCACCATACATTCACTCGCAAAGACATGGCCACGCTGCAGACCCGCTTTGAGACCATGGAAGGCAAGCGCAACTTCATCATCACCACCGAGAAGGATGCCGTGAGGATGATGAACTGTCCCTATTTCCCGCATGATCTGAAGCACGCAATCTATTATCTGCCAGTCAATGTCGACTTCATGCGCGACGAAAGCGACACCTTTGTCGAGGCCATCCGCAAGACCATAAAATCAAAACGCATCTAAACCAATCTCCGACTTAGAGTGTTGTATATTAAGTAATATACCATACTAAACTAAGCACAGCAATGATCGAGAAAATCAAACAGACCGCCGACTATCTGCGCTCGCAGGTGGCCGACATCCCTACCACTGCCATTATCCTCGGCACTGGCCTTGGCTCTATCGTCGATTACATGGACGACAAGCAGTACATCCCTTATTCACAAATCCCTAATTTCCCCGTCTCGACAGTCGAGGGACACAGCGGCAACCTGATATTCGGACGTCTTGGCAACAAGCGCGTAATCGCTATGCAGGGCCGTTTCCACTACTATGAAGGATACGACATGAAGCAAGTGACATTCCCCGTCAGGGTAATGAAGGAGCTTGGCGTCGATACTCTCTTCGTATCAAACGCTGCCGGCGGCATGAACAAGGAGTTCCGCGTTGGCGATGTAATGATCATCACTGACCACATCAACCTGTTCCCGGAGAGCCCTCTGCGCGGCAAGAACGACAACTCGCTCGGTCCACGCTTCCCGGCAATGACCGAGGCTTACAATAAAGAGCTGGTGAAACTGGCCGACCAGATAGCCGATGAGCAAGGTCTGCGCATCATGCACGGCGTGTATGTAGGCGTTACCGGCCCGACATTTGAGACTCCGGCCGAGTATGAATACTTCCGCATCATCGGTGGCGACGCCGTGGGCATGAGCACCGTGCCAGAGGTAATCGTGGCCAACCATGCCGGCATGCGAGTATTCGGCCTCTCAGTGATCACCGACCTGGGCGGCAAGGACATCACCCAAGTGCCATCGCACGAAGAGGTGCAGCAAGCAGCCGTTGTGGCTCAGCCCACTACGCTGGCTATTATCAAAGAGTTGGTTAACCGTTGCTAATCCATAAAATCTGTGGAAGAACGACAGACTGAAATATCACAATTGGGTGAGTTTGGCCTAATACGCCATCTCACCCAAGGTTTGGAATCGCGCAACGCATCGACCCACAAGGGCGTGGGCGACGATGCGGCAGTGCTTTCCTATCCCGAGACCGACGTGCTCGTCACCACCGACCTATTGCTCGAGGGCGTGCACTTCGATCTCACTTATGTGCCGCTTAAGCATCTGGGCTATAAGTCGGCCATCGTAAATTTCTCTGACATTGTGGCCATGGGTGGCACCCCGAGGCAAATCACAGTGTCGCTCGGCGTGTCGAGCCGATTCACAGTCGAGCATCTCGAGCAGCTCTATGCTGGCATACGCCTGGCTTGCGAGGATTACAGCGTAGACCTCGTGGGAGGCGACACCTCGGCTTCGCGCCAAGGCTTAGTGATAAGCATCACTTGCATTGGCGATGTCGAAAAAGGCCAGGCAATACCGCGCAGCGGAGCCAAGGAGACCGACCTGATATGCGTGAGCGGTGACTTGGGCGCAGCCTATATGGGACTGCAACTCTTGGAGAGAGAAAAAGCTGCCTCGGCAGGTCAGAAAGATTTCCAGCCCGACTTCAGCGGAAAGGAATACCTGGTGCAGCGCCAGCTCAAGCCCGAGGCCCGAGCCGACATCATCAAGCAGCTCAAGGAGGCCGGAATCAAACCCACATCGATGATGGATATCTCCGACGGACTGTCGTCAGAACTGATGCATATCTGCGAGGAGAGCAAATGCGGATGCCGAGTGTACGAAGACCGCATACCCATCGACTATCAGACAGCCTTGATGGCCGAGGAGCTCAACATGAACCTCGTCACAGCCGCGCTCAATGGCGGTGAGGATTATGAATTGCTCTTCACAGTGCCCCTCACCGACCATGAGAAGATGGAGAAGATGCCCGGTGTGAAAGTGATTGGATACATCACCAAGCCCGAACTTGGAGCCGCACTTGTGACGCGCGATGGCCAAGAAATGACCCTAAAGGCCCAAGGATGGAACTCTTTGGCCTAATACGTAGATTATTCTTACCGTTTTTAAGTGGCTTATGGGCAAAGTTACGAATAAATTTCGTAACTTTGCACTTGTAATAACACATTGACAAGCGAAATCGACAATGGTAAATCGAGTTCTAATCAGAATCAAAGTGGTGCAGATGCTATATTCATATCTGCTCACTCGCAGTGAATTCAAAATCAATGATGCCCCAGAATCTGCCTCGCGAGATAAGAGATACGCATACAGCGTATATATCAATCTGCTCTTGTTCTTGCTCGAGCTGTCTGGCTACTCTGTGAAAAGCGGAGAAAAAGCGCCTCGTCTATCAGTCAACCGTATCCTGTCAGCCAACAAGGTGGCCAAGGCTTTAAGCATCAACGATGCGATTCGCAGCGTGATTCTCAGAGGGAACTCCCGAGTCGACGTGCTCGACCCAGTGTTGCAAAAAGTGCATGACAAGATCGTGGCCTCGGCTGTATTCAATGACTACAGCAAGAAAAAGGTGCGCGAGCTTGCCGACGATGTGGCTCTCTGGACCACAGTAATGGAGACAATCATTGCCAAGGACCAGGACATCTTGCAGCTGCTGCGCCAAAATACTGAGTTTACTCACCAAGGCTTCAACCAGGGTGTGAAAGCTCTGACCGAGACGTTGCGCTCGTATGTCGATTCGCGCCAGCTCCTGACCAAGGCCAAGAGCGACTTGGTGACTTCGCTTGACAAGGCTTATGAGTTGTACCTGAGCCTATTCGCTTTGATTCTGGACCTTACCGATGAGCAGGAACGCCGACTCGAGAACGCCAAGGCTAAGCACCTCGCAACCTCGGCCGACCTGAATCCCAACACTCGCTTTATCGACAACCGCCTTGTCGACTATCTGGCTAACCATGAGCAATTGGCCCAGTTGATGAAGGAATACAAGGTAGAACGCAACAAGCAGTCCACTCCGCTATTGCGCGAGCTGCTCGACCAAATCCTGGGATCAGACCTGTACAAAGCATATCTTGAGCAGGAAAATCATACCCTGCAGACCGATGCCGAGTTCTGGCGCGATGTGATGCGCACCATCATTCTGCCGTCAGATGCTCTCGCTGAGGAATTGGAGGACAAGTCAGTGTTCTGGAACGACGACCTGCAGATAATGGGTACATTCTTGCTCAAGTCGTTGCGCCATATCGCGACATCCAACCCCGAGCATCCCATTACGCTGCTGCCCAAGTTCAAGGATTTGGAGGACGAGAAGTTCGGCCCTGAGCTGTTCATGCTGGCCGTCAAGAACCAGGACCAATATCGCGAATACATCGAGATGTTTATCGAGCGCAGCAACTGGGACCCCGAGCGCTTGGCCTATATGGATATAGTAATTCTCACGACTGCCATCGCCGAGCTAATCAATTATCCGGCCATCCCAGTGCCAGTGACTGTCAACGAATATGTGGATATCGCCAACGGATACAGCACCGAAAAGAGCGGCAGCTTTATCAATGGCATCCTTGACTCAGTGATCAAATACCTCAACGAGCAGGGAATCATCCATAAAAAGTAAGTCAAAAGTCAAAAGTCAAAAGTCAAAAGGCCATGAGGCGATACCCCGTAGGGGTTGTTTCAAATAGGTCAAAAGTCAAAAGGCCATGAGGCGATACCCCGTAGGGGTTGTTTCAAATAGGT
>JAJBUH010000106.1:23777-32043 GCA_020860445.1 Bacteroidales bacterium
CAAAAGTCAAAAGTAATAAATATGGCAGTCGAGTGCCCCGAGGTTTCACCTCGGGTCCTTAAAGTCAAAACCAAATAGACCAATTATAAACCAAAATGATTAACAATTACGTTCTCTTGCAAGAGGCCCAGGCCGAAGCCGCTGGCGGCTTCAGCGGCATCTTTATGATCATCATTCTGATCGTGATTTTCTATTTCTTCATGATCCGTCCGCAAAACAAGCGCCAGAAAAAGATACGCGAGGAGCGCGCCAAGCTCGAAAAGGGTTCGCGCGTGTTTACCCAAGGCGGTATCTATGGCAAGGTGTGCGAAGTGAAGGACACAACATTTGTGGTCGAGATCGCCCCCAATGTGAAAATCACAGTCGACAAAAACTGCGTATATCCCGCAGCTGATGCCGATGCCGCTATCCAAGACGCTCAAAACAATTCTCAAAACAAGTAAAAAGACTTGGGCAAGAAGTACGAAGAGCTGTTGCGTAGGCTCAAATCGCGAGAAGGCAGGAATGTCATCACATTCCTTGTTTTCCTTGTGCTTTCGGCCGTGCTGTGGGTAATCCTTGCCCTCAACGAGGACACCCAGCGCGATTTGCGCTGCGGTGTGCGCATCACCAACGTACCCGATTCGCTGACCCGCGTATCGCCCATACCTGAAGCCATCAATGTGAGCGTAAGAGCCAAGGGCTCGCAGCTCATGAAATATTGGTGGCATAAAGCCCCGACGATGACAATCGATTATCGACAGTATCGGTCGGGCAACAAAATCCTATTCAGCGAGGCTTCGATGAAAGCCTTCTTCCGCAGCATCGTAGGGGGAGGGAGTGCCCAGATCCTATCAGTCACTCCCGACTCTCTATCGGTGACTTTCACCTCTCAGCCAGGCATAAAACTGCCAGTCAAGCTGGATGCCCATGTGGTGCCGGCGCCCCAATACGTATTGGTCAACAAGCCGCGCACCCTTACCGATTCGGTGACGCTATACTCACTCAACGATGTCAACACCATGCTCAAAAGCATCCATACCAAGAAGATTGTGCTCAATGATGTGCGCAAGTCTCAAGTGATGAGGGTGCCATTGGTGGTGCCAGAGCGCTCGCGCGCAATCCCCGACAGCGTAGATGTGAGCATTGAGGTTGAGCCGCTGATCAGTAAGACCCGAAAGGTGAGCGTAGTGCCAGTGAATGTGCCGCGAGGCATGAAGCTGATAGCAGTGCCATCACAGGTCGAGGTGTACTACATGGTGCCGATGAGCATCTATAAAAAGTCAGAATCAGATCCAAAATTCAGAGTCGAGGCCGACTATCGCACAGTCACGGATTCGCTCAGCGAGCGCATTGCCGTCAATCTGGTGTACGCTCCTAAGGATTTCACTAATGTGTTTTTGTCGACCGACAGTGTAGATTTCATACTTGAGCAACAATGAAACTCACAGCTATCACAGGTGGCATCGGCGCTGGCAAGTCAGTGGTGTCACAGGTGCTGAGGACTATGGGATATCCGGTGTACGACTGCGATATCCATGCCAAGCGCATAATGGACAACAGCGCAGAACTCAAAAATCAGATTTCACGTGAGATTTCCCCCGAGGCAATCCGAGCCGACGGCTCGATTGACAGGCCCAAGTTATCGGCAATCGTATTTGGCGATGCTGAAAAGTTGGCTGCCCTCAATGCGATAGTGCATGGGGCGGTAAAACGCGACCTGATGGAGTGGACTCGGGCTCAGAAAGGTCGGGCATTTGTCGAGACCGCTATACTCAAAGAGAGCGGACTTGACAAGATGGTAGATGACTTATGGGTAGTGGATTCGCCGCGAGATGTGCGGATAGCTCGGGTGATGCGTCGCAGCGGCCTGACACGCGAGCAGGTAGAAAAAAGAATGGCGTCGCAATCGGCCAGTTGGCCATCCGACGCCAGTGTTATCTTAAATGACGATAGTCATTCGCTTTTGTTGCAGATCGATGCTCTGTTGCGAGCCGGTGCTTAGCGCTTGCCAAGTTCGTTGGCCGGTGTTGGGTCGGCCGAGGCAGCGAGATGGTCAAACAGGTCCTCCTCGCTGACGATGCCGGTAGCGCGCCAGTGAGCGCGGCCATAGCGGTAAACGATGAAAGTTGGTAGTGTCTCAATCTTCTCGCGGTCGGCAAGACGCGGGTCAGCATTGACATCTATGGTAATTACTTGGGCCGAGAGGTCGCCAATGCGGTCTCTCACACGTTGTACCACCGGGGCCATAGCCTCGCAATTAGCATTGTCTTGAGAATAGAATTCCACAAGCGCAGCCACTGTTTGTTTGATTTGTTGTGAGTATTCCATAATAAGAGGTTTTAGTAGTTTCCTATCAATAGAATAACCCCAAACAGGGCTAAAAGGTTTAGGGAAAATGCCTTAGCGTCCCCATCGCTGGCGTTGGCGCTCGGCAATGGTAGCCTCTTGGGGATTTTGTCCTGGTTCGTACAGGCGCGTGCCTTGCAATGCGTCGGGCAGATACTGTTGCACCACGAAATTGCCGGGATAATCATGGGCGTAAAGATAATTGGCATGGTAGCCCAGATCCTTCATCAGCTTGGTCGGAGCATTGCGTATTGGCAGCGGCACGGGCTGATTGCCAGTCTGGCGCACTAAGGCCAAAGCCTTGTCAATGGCAAGGTAGGCCGAGTTGCTCTTTGGCGAGGTAGCCAAGTAGATGGTACATTCTGAGAGGGGTATGCGGCCCTCGGGCATGCCTATTTTTTGCACCGTGTCAAAGCAAGCGTTGGCCAAAAGCAGAGCATTGGGATTGGCCAGTCCGATATCCTCGGCGGCGAGAATCACCAAGCGACGAGCAATGAAGATAGGGTCTTCGCCACCCTCAATCATTCGGGCCAGCCAATAGACTGCGCCATCGGGGTCGCTGCCGCGCACGCTTTTGATAAAGGCTGAAATGATATCGTAGTGCATGTCGCCCGTCTTGTCATAGGCGAGCGGATTCTCTTGCAACCGGTTGATTACGATCTCATTGTTGATGACCAAAGGCTGGCCATGAGGCGTGGATTGGTCAATCAGCTCAATGATATTGAGCAGTTTGCGAGCATCTCCGCCAGAGAAACGGAATAGGGCAGTTGTCTCCTCTACCTTGACCTCGCGTTGGCTTATGATTTCGTCCTTTTCGATGGTGCGATTGAGCAGGGTTTGCAATTCCTCCTCTTCAAGTGGCTTGAGTGTGTAAACTTGAGCGCGAGAGAGCAGAGGACGGATTACTTCGAATGATGGATTCTCAGTGGTAGCTCCAATCAGGGTCACGATGCCGCTCTCTACGGCACCGAGCAGACTGTCTTGCTGGTTTTTGCTGAAGCGGTGTATTTCGTCAATGAAGAGGATGGGCCTACCGGCATTGAACATGCTTGATGCCTCGCGCTTGCATTGATCCAGCACCTCGCGTACCTCTTTTACGCCAGAGGTTACGGCCGAGAGAGTGAAAAATTTGCTCTTGGTGCTGTTGGCGATGATGCGAGCAATAGTGGTCTTGCCCACTCCGGGAGGACCCCAGAGGATGAACGAGGCCACCGAACCTTGCTCAATCATATTGCGCAAGATTCCGCCCGGACCCACCAGATGGTTTTGCCCTATGTAATCGTCGAGAGTTTTGGGCCTCATTCTCTCGGCCAATGGGGCTATCATAGGCGAGCGCCGCGCAGATAGTCGGCGGCTGACATTGGTTTTTTACCCTGAGGCTGCAAGCGCAATATTTCAATCTGATTGTCGGCAGTGTTGACCAGCAGGCGATTATTAGATACGGTGATTGTGCCCGGCTCGCCTCTTGAGGGCTGAGACGAGACTGAGGTTTCCAGTACTTTCATAGACAAAGGGGCACGTCCCTCCAGGGGAATCTCGGTCCAAGCAGCCGGATATGGCGACAAGCCTCTGACCAGATTATGTATGGAGACGGCCGGGCATGTCCAATCGATTTTGCAAGTATCCTTGAATATCTTTGGGGCTGGGGTAGGCTCCTCGCCATTGAGCAGCTGGTCCTGAGGGATGGGGCAAAGTTCACCCTTGAGGATATCCTCCACTGTACGGATAGTGAGGTCGGCTCCGAGCATCATCAGCTTGTCATGCACCGAGCCGAGATTGTCAGAGGGCAGGATGTCAATCCTCTCTTGGGCAATGATGTCACCGGTGTCGATTTCATGCTTGAGGAAGAATGTGGTCACTCCGGTCTCAGTGTCCCCATTGATTATTGCCCAATTGATGGGAGCGGCTCCACGATAACGCGGAAGTAGTGAGGCGTGAAGATTGAAGGTGCCCAATCTCGGCATCTGCCACACTACCTGGGGCAGCATGCGGAATGCTATCACTATGAATAGGTCGGCATTGATGCGTCGCAATTCATCAACAAAAGCCGGGTCTTTGAGATTGGCGGGTTGCAGCACCGGCAGTCCGTATTTGAGAGCGCATTGCTTGACCGGCGATTGCAGCAGATGATGGCCACGTCCGGCTGGTTTGTCAGGCATAGTCACCACGGCTGCTACATTGTAACCGCCATCAACCAATCGGCTCAAACTCTCGACTGCGAAGTCGGGAGTGCCGAGAAATACTATTTTGAGGTCTTCTTTATTCATTGGCTTTTGATTGGGCCACGGCATCCTCCATAGCGTGCCACAGAGTGTCATCGGGGACTGGGGCCGTGATGTCTATTGGCTTGTTGGATACCGGGTGTATAAATTGAATGCGGCGAGCCATCAGAGAGATGCTGCCATCAGGATTGCTGCGAGTGTCGCCATATTTGAGGTCGCCCTTGATGGGACAGCCGATTGCAGCGAGCTGCGCTCTGATTTGGTGCTTGCGACCAGTTAGCAAGTTAACCTCAAGCAGATGGTAACGGTCAGAACTTGCGATTAACCGATATTCCAATTTGGCCTCCTTGGCTCCCTCCTTGGGAATCGGACAAACGTAGGTCTTGTTGTTTTTCTCGACTGATGTAAGATAATGGGTAAGCAAATCGGCATTCTTGGGCGGTCGGTTGCGTACGATGGCCCAATAGGTCTTGTGCACCTTGCCTTGGCGAAACATGTCGTTGAGCCGGGTCAGAGCCTTGCTGGTGCGGGCAAACACCACAGCGCCGCTGACAGGGCGGTCGAGGCGATGAGCCACGCCGAGGAAAACATTGCCGGGCTTAGCGTAGGTTTCCTTTATATATTCTTTGACTATTTCGCTCAGGGGTTTGTCGCCAGTCTTGTCGGCTTGCACGATTTCTCCTGAGGCTTTATTGACAACGATTATGTGATTGTCTTCGTAAAGTACCTGCATAGGAGATGGAATAGAAAGGCACTCCCTCTGATGGGAGAGAGGGAGTGCCTGATGGTTAGAGAGTGCTTAGAGATTCGGGTTGATGGACTTCCACTGATCGATAGCGGGGAGCACACCCATAGCGATCACTTGGTCGCGGAGGGCGCAGAGGTGGCCATAGCTCTTATCGAGGTCGGCCATTTCTTGGTCTGTACCGGTCACAATCTTGGTGTAGACGCCATCGTTGGTCAGGCGCGAGGGCATAGCCATCATGATGTGATGGTATTTCTCGCTGGCTACGTAGCAGCCCACCGGCCATTTGAACTCTTCGCCACCCATAGCGGCACCGATCATCTCGACTGAGAGATACGATGGGCTCTGGAACGAAGAACGGCCGCGCAGCTTGATGATAGCAGCTCCGCCTTGGGTCACAGCCTTCTTCATGGCATCCCATTCCTCGCATGAGAGAGCTATGCCATTGACTGTCTTGCCAGTGCCGATGATGTCGAGCAGCGGAGTGCCGTCGATGGTAACGGGCGATGCGAACACAGCCATTTGCTCGCCATGGCCGCCGAATGTGCAGCAGTTGCGCACCTTGTACTGCTCGATGCCAAAGTGCTTGGCGAGAGCGCTCTGCAGACGAGTGCTATCGAGAGCAGCGAGGGTGCTGAGCTGGTTGGGCTTGAGGCCCGAGTAGAGGAGGGTTACGAGGCCGGTGATATCGGCGGGGTTGAAGATGATTACCACGTGCTTAACATCGGGGCAGTACTTCTTGATGTTTTCACCAAGTTCCTTAGCCACAGCAGCATTGCCGGCGAGGAGGTCTTCGCGGGTCATGCCTTCTTTGCGGGGTGCGCCACCTGATGAGATGACGTACTTGGCATCCTTGAATGCTACTTCGGGGTCGGTGGTAGCGGTGATGTTGACATGGTCAAAACCACACTGGCGCATTTCCTCGGCCACGCCTTCGGGCGAGAACACGTCATACAGGCAGATGTTGTTGGTCAGACGCATCATGATAGCGGTCTGAGCCATGTTGGAGCCGATCATGCCAGCAGCTCCCACGATGGTAAGCTTTTCGTTTGTGATAAAATCCATAACAAGTGTTAGATGGTGATTAGTGTATGGTTATTAGATGCCAAGTTGCTTTTTGATGTCAGCAATCTTGTCATGAGCTTTTGCGGTAACCTCATCGTAGTGCTCAGCGCTGTCGAGCTTGTCATGCACCTCGATGTAGAATTTGATCTTAGGCTCTGTACCCGAGGGACGGATTGATACCTTGGTGCCGTCGGCGGTGAAGTATTGGAGCACGTTGCTGGTGGTGGGGAAGTCCATCTTGGTGATGTTGCCAGTGGGGACGTCGGTCTCGTTGAGGTCGGCATAGTCCTTGATGGTCACCACGGGGCTGCCAGCGAGTTCCTTGACGGGATTCTCGCGGAAATTCTTCATCATAGCCTGGATTTCCTCAGCGCCGCTCTTGCCCTTGCGCACCACCGAGATGCCCTCCTCGAGCGAGAAGCCATTCTTTACATAGATATCCTGGAGCATCTGGTTGAAGTCTAGGCCTCGGTCCTTAGCCCAAGCGGCGATTTCGGCCATCAGCGAGATAGCAGAAACAGAGTCCTTATCGCGAGCGAAGTCCTCAGCGAGGAATCCGTAGCTCTCTTCGCCGCCGCCGATGTAGCGCATCTTGCCCTCGAGGTCGCGGATCACAGAAGCAATCCACTTGAAGCCGGTGTAGCAGTCATACATGCGCACATTGTTGTTGCGAGCGATAGCGCGGATGGTCTCGGTGGTAACGATGGTCTTGACGATGTATTCGTTGCCAAGCAGACGTCCCATCTCACGGTTGCGCACCATGATGTAGTTGAGCAGAATCATCACGATCTGGTTGCCGTTGAGCAGCTGATATTCGCCATTGCTCAGACGCACAACGCAGCCGATACGGTCGGCATCGGGGTCAGAAGCAAAGATAACGTCAGCGTTAACTTCCTTAGCCTTAGCGATAGCCATAGCCATGGCTGAGGGCACCTCGGGGTTAGGAGATTCTACGGTTGGGAAGTCGCCTGATGGGATGTCTTGTTCGGGCACGTGGATTATGTTGGTGAATCCGTAGTTGCGGAGCGAGTCAGGAATCATCTTCACGCCGGTGCCATGGATCGGGGTGTAGACGATCTTGAGGTCATGGTGACGCTTGCAAACCTCGGGATCGAGCGAGAGGGTCTTGATGGCAGCGAGGAATGCGTTGTCCATCTCCTCACCGATGATTTGGATCTTTGACTTGTCGCCCTGGAATTTGATTTCCTTGACATCTTTGATCTTCTCAACATTGTTTATGATGTTGACGTCATGGGGAGCGATGATCTGAGCGCCGTCGGCCCAGTATGCCTTATAGCCGTTATATTCTTTGGGATTGTGTGAGGCAGTGATGTTGACACCGCTCTGGCAGCCGAGATGGCGGATAGCGAACGAAAGCTCGGGGGTAGGACGGAAGCTCTCGAACAGATAAACCTTGATGCCATTGGCTGAGAAGATGTCAGCAACGATTTCGGCAAACTTGCGTGAGTTGTTGCGCACGTCATGGCCAACCACAACCGAGATTTCGGGCAGGTCAGCGAATGCCTCTTTCAGGTAGTTGGCGAGGCCCTGGGTAGCAGCACCCACGGTGTAGATGTTCATGCGGTTTGTGCCAGCGCCCATGATGCCGCGGAGGCCGCCAGTGCCGAATTCAAGGTCTTTGTAGAATGATTCGATGAGCTCGGTTGAATCTTCAGATTCAAGCATACGTTTTACCTCGGCGCGAGTCTCGGGGTCGTAGCTATCGGTGAGCCATGCCAGAGCACGCTGCTTCACCTGGTTTAAAAGATCGTTTTGTTCCATGATTTAAGGAATATTGGTATTATGATATATTCGTAATGCTTAGTTACTAAGTAGGTGACTGCTGTGTTGTTAAAAGGTGAGTGTTAAATATGTTAATAAGCAAAGTTAACCCTTTATCATTAAA
>JAJBUH010000112.1 GCA_020860445.1 Bacteroidales bacterium
TTTTAACATTTAGCAATCATTATTAAGTCTTAACAATTAGTTTAAACCATTTCTCTTAATGTGCGGGATTCGCGTGGAGAAAATAGGTAGGCTTCGCCATGCAGCACGCTGTCGGCGCTGACTGTGGCTTGGGGATGGCACTGTAGGTACATCACATGCTCGTATCCGCCAGCGGGATTGTCGAGGAACAGAGCCATCTCAACCGAGTCTTCTTGCTGGCTCTCGGCTCCGCAGTAGGCTATTTCGCCTTGCGATGCGGCATAGCCGAGAAGTTGCTTGAGCGGCAGGGTCAGATACTCTTTTTTGTTGCCATACAGGTTGAATTTTATTTCAATCTTCGGGTCGGCTGGTACGGATTGGGGGTCAATCAGCAGGTTGGAGAGGGTCTCGATTGGCCATCGTGGGTCATACACCATTTCATAGGCTCCGTTGGGGCAAAGTTGGAAATAGGTGTTTCGGTTTATCTCATCGATCAGATGAGTTGGACCGGGTAGGAGGTACAGGCTGTCGGTTGTTGTTACAAGTAGCAGATCTGTAGTTGTGAGTTCTCTTTCTGGCGTAGGCTCAGGGCATTGGTAACACTCCATAGCGCGCAGATAAGCTTGCTCCATCTTGTCGCGCTCAGCGCTGAGCTGTTGGGCTGAGATGGCATGCGCCATCCCCAACGCTAAGCAAGGGATTATTATATGCCTGAGGTTTGAGGCCATAAGGTCACATTCCCTTGATTATGTTTCCCTGCTTGAGGTTGCCCCCTCGATCGTAATGGTTTACGATATAGATGTGGCCGGCATAGAATTCACCCTCCAGGTAGTCGCCTTCGCTGACGCTTACGCCGTCAAAGGTCCCCGAGGCCTTGAATGTCATCACTCCGCTGCCATCGGGTTTGCCATCGACTGTCTCGCCGCGATAGGTGTAGAGATTTGACGAGGCAGAGATGGGCTGGGTGCTTACCTTGGCTGCTATGGCCAGAGCTGGAGCCTCTTGACTCGGCTCTGTGATTGGCGATTCTTGCTCCTTTATTGGCTCCTTGATGGGATTTACAGTTGCCACAGTCTCTTCCTTCACTGGCTGCTTTGCTGGTGCGGCTGAAACGATAGCGCGACCCAGGGGGAGCTCTGCCTCTTTGAATTTCAAGAATTGGGCAGCCTCTATCACATCAGCCAGCTCGGGGTCGATGGCTGATTCAGCCTTGCCAGAATAGCTGATGTAGGCAACCAACTTCTTCTCCTGCGTCTCAATGGGCAGATACAGGGTGGCTTTTCCATCGCGAGGGGTGAAAGGGCCAACCTCTGCTATGGTGCCATCTGTGCATGAGAATGTTATCTCATCCGTCGGCGAGCCTTGATAGGTGACAGTGATAGGCAAGATCTTTTCGCCGAGGGCTGTATCCTCGGTCAATGTGCCAGGGGTGAGGGAGATTTGCTTGAATATCTCCCTCATCTGCGTGGGTATCCAGGTGTGGGCGTATTGCAAGTTGAAATCGTCATCGTCGATTTGCAATTGGCTCCCATCGGGATAGCTCACCAATAGGGCCAATGCCCAGTAGTAGTTGCGCAGGGCGCGGTCGACCTGGTGGTTTTTGGCTGCGCGGCGCGCGATCTTGACATACTCCTTGACCTTTTCGCCGCGCTTGCGGAACATCTCTTGCAGGTCAGCCCGGGTCATGTACCTCACCACGGTCTGCATCTTGTCTTTTTCGGCTGACAGGACAAGCTGCTTGGTGTTGCTGAGGGTCATGCGCGAATAGGTCTTGACCATGCTATTGATGTCGACCGACGAGGTGGGGCCTTCGACCCCACCGTCGGTGCTGGCTATGCGGTAGTTGTAGTTCGATTCGACGTTGGTCGATATGGAGGCCACCAATTCCTCAAGTGCCATCTGGCTTGCATCTTTTATGGTGCTCCCTTGGCCCACGCCGTAGATGTATTCCTCGCTCTGCTGTATCTCGCGCCACAAGTCCTTGGTCGACATCTTCTTGTCGGCCAAGGCCATTGTGCTGCCGCAAATTAGCGTCAGTATTAACAGTAGAGTTTTACTCATCAGGTTGGATGTCAGTCAATAAAAACGGCAAGCATTACTTGGCCTTGAATCGCCAGATTTGGTATTTGCCGGATTGGGAACCGCGGTCAGAGCAGAAATAGATGTAGTTGTCTTTTGACCAGTAGGGGCTGATGTCGCTCGATTCGTTGATGGTGATTTGGTGGAAATTGGTACCATCGACATTGAGGATGTAGAGGTCAAAATCCTTCTTGTTGTCGCGCTTGGCGCAGAACACGATCTGGTTGCCGTCAGGGCTCCATGACAAATCCGACACATAACCCTTCTTGATGTCGGTGAGTTGGCGAGGATTGGTACCGTCAGAATTCATTACCCAAAGCTGGCTTTGGTTTTCACTGTTGAATTTTAGGTATGCGATTTGCTGAGCATCAGGCGAGAAGCGAGGCACAGCTCCTCCGCCAAGGATAGCGCTTTCGCCAGTGACCAGATTTTTGATCCAAATCTCTGCTTTTGTGATCTTCCCAGAGGTGGTCACTCGCTGGTACACAATCAGTTTGCCATCAGATGAGATGCAAGGCCACATTTCGCTTGCATCAACCGATTCGGTGATGGGATAGATTGCAGTGCCTTTGTAGGCTGGCATCATTGAAATATCGTAGGTAGAAGCTCCAGCCAGTTTGCCGCCGAAGGCTACGCGGTCGATATCGGCGTTGAACCATGGACCACGCAGATAATTCTTGCCAGATGTTACTTGGGTCTGGGATGGTGCCAGAGGATTGTCTTTGCGGTAGACATTAGACACCTTGTTGAAATTCAAGGAGGAAAGATCCTCAGATTCCACTACTACGTAGAATAGGGGTTCGCCTTCGGCACCGCCATTGGGGTCGAGTGCGGCGTTACGGCCATCGGTGATTTTGGTGAGAGAACTCAGGTTCTCATTGGCTGTGGTGACTGGGTAAGTTTTCTTACCGCAGCTGGCAGTCGGTACGAGCAGGGCGAGCCCTAAGATTAAAGTCAGCTTCTTCATAAGCAAGAGTTTGTGGGTATGACGCGAGGCTGGCTCGACATCATGGGTTTGGATTGCCCTGGACCCCTTAGGCAACGCTGAATAAAGCTGATTGGTGGATACGAAAAAAGCGTGGGTCGCTGTTACCTGTTGCTCGTTCCACTGTTTGAGGCCTTCGCATTGCCATTCGGGTATAGAACGAGCAACGCAGAAGCCCACGCAAGATATGTGCGGCAATGTCGAGCCTTCTCGCAAAGGCTCAACACCGGGGTTGACATATCCCTAGGACATCTACCGTTGCGCTTGTTTTGATCCCGAGTGTGAAAGTTGCGAAGTTTCAAACAGTCAAAACATAGCGTCAGTAAACGCTTTTTCTATTATGTCTAAATCCCTCCCGCCCAGCCTCTGCTAATACGGTTGGAATCTACGGCAAATTTAAGGGAATTTTTTCATTCCACAAAATTTTTTGCACAATTAATATTCAATCACAAAAACATAGCCATGTATAGAGGTAGGTATCGGATTTCGGAAGAACGCTCGGTGTTGGATGGGCTTAGCACTATGGTGTCGGCATCAAGGTTGCCAGCGAAGGCCTCCTTGGCACGAGGCATCTTCTCGAAGTTAACCTCAACTATATTGGAGTAGTGAGCTTGGCCGAAATTTCGCACCGAAGTTGTTTTGCCCACTTGGCGTGCACCTCTAATCAAGAGGGCTTTGCGTGGATTCTTAGCTTTCCAATCGACTAATTTGCTGTCTATCTTACGTTTGAGTATCATAGTGCAACTTTTTACAAGGTTTTATACCACAAATTTACAACTTTTTTCCAATATTTTACTCATCATCTCACAACTTTTTGCAAGCCTCCTTGTAAATAAAAATTCCAGGGCGCTTACTCAGCGTCCTGGAATTGGGTGCGTGATTGTAGAAAGATATTTTATGGTACCTTATTCAGGTATAGGGAATACACCTGGGGCCTCAGGTTATTGGATTTCGTCAAAGTCGGGGGAGTCGAAGTCGGGCTTGATTTCGACAATGAACTCGGCAGTAGCCGTCAGCAGGGTGCCCATGATGTTGGTGCGGTAGTTGCGCTTGACGGGGATGTTGGCGTATTCTTTGTCCTCGGTTTGGTCGGTCGAGAGGGTAATCTTGCCAATCACCTCGTTGCCGCCACTGTTGGTGGCATCAACGGCGTTCATCAGCAGGTAGTTCATCGAAAGCCAAGTCCAGCCGGTATCCGGGTCTTTGGCATTGGCGTCCTCGCTGGTGGGGAAGCCGCGGTCATCGGTGGGCATGGCCGTCTGGCCGAACTTAACAGCCACCGGGTCAGAAGCCGCGCCAGTGAGCAGGTTGAGCGTAGCGTAAGTGTCGGCGGTAATCTCGATAGCCGTTTTTGTCACTGTAGTGCCGGCAGCCACGGCTGCATTGTAGTCGTTGGTGCCGATGTTGACTTGGGCGAATGGGCGGTAGAGCTCGACAGAGATGGTCTCAGGGCCGGTCATAGTGACGGTGGCCCAGTTGAAGAATGCGTCCCTCGACTCAGCATTGGCGGGAGTACCGTCGTCATAGTTCATCGACACAGTGGCGTTGCTCCAGTCGAAGGTATAGGGAGCGTCGGCATTTTGGGCCCAGAATGCCAGATAGTAGGTCTTGCCAACCACCAGTTGCAGCGTCAGGGTGTTTTGGAGGCTACCGTTGGTGAAGAAGTCGGCTTTCTTGATACCAGTGTAGGCTGTCACTGCGGCCTTATCGGCATCATATAGGGTGTAGTACAGGTCGTTGGCCTTGGTGCCATCGCCGTTCTCGGCGCGCGACGACATCCCATCGGGAAGCGACAGCGCCACTGTCACCGCAGCCGTCTGCTCCTGCGGCGCAGTGTCTTCGCCATCCGACGAGCAGCTCCAGAAGAGCAATGGGGCCATTGCAGCAGCCATATAAGCAAATTTGTTCATAGTGATAAATGGTTAGTTGTTAATCCGATACACAGAGCATAAGCCATGGGGGCAGTGCCCCCATGACCTAAAGAGAGAATAGGCTTATTTGAATTCGCCAGTCCAAACGATGTCAACAGGAGCGACGAAGGTGGCACTGTGGGACAAGGTGCCATCTATGGTAACATTGAATAAATAGTCGCCTGTTTCAGTAGTCCAAGGACCGTCATAGACAAGGCCTCCGCCCCAGTTGCCCGCGTCAGCAGAATTGATCGAGCAATTGGTGAAATTCATGTTGCCATGGATTGAGCAATCACCGTGCACCTCAAAGAATGCGCGCTGGTTTGCTTTGGAACTAGCTTGCACTGCGCCGCCTGAAAGTGTGCAATTGGTAGCATTGACATCAATCAGAACATAAGGACGGTGAGTAGCGTAGAGCTGGACAGCCTTGTTCTGATTAGCCTCGAAATCGCAATTGTTGAAGTTCAATGTGCGGCAGTACATGCCGTAAGCAATCGGGCCCTGATAAGCGCTGGTGATGAAGTATTCTGTACCGTTGATGGTCTGGGTGCGCTCGGTGGTGTAGAACTGGCAATTGTTGTAGGTGACAGTTTCGGAACGCGGGTCAATCTCACCCCAGATTACACAGTCTTCATGAGTCTCGTTCTTGGCATCGATAATCGAGTACCAGCGGACAATCTCGAGCATGTTCTTGAAGGTGATGTTGGCCTTGTTGACCATAACCTGATGACCCAAGCCGCCTGCGCTAATGGTATAGACCTCATTAACCTTATATCCATCGCTGTTGATGAACACGGTCTGGTCAGTGCCGCTGCCAATCAGAGTAATATTCTGGCCCTCATAGAAATTCTCATAGACAGAAACTTCCATTCCCTCATAGGTGGCATACTCAGTAAAGTCCCATGATTTGAAGGTGCTACCCCAGCTCTTGCCGCCAGTAGTCCCGCTGAAAGTGTACTCGCCGGGAGCAAGGGTGATAACTGCGTCGGTAGTAAGGCCCTTCATGATGTCGCCGAAGGTTTCGGGGGTAGCCTCCAAAGTAACGCCCACGCTTACGTTGTTGGCAACGTTGCCAGAGATGACCATGGTCGAAAGCTCAGAGCCGCAGATCTTCCCGACATTCTTGGGAGAAGTGTACTCCTTGTAGTTCTGCTCCTCAGTGCCGAAAGTAACGCTAATGGTAGCGTTGTTGACGGTGTTGTTGAGCACATGGATGTTGCTGTTGGTGCCACCGATGATGCCGCCGAGGTCGCGATAACCGATGATGGTCAGATTGTTGACAGTGTTGTTCTGAATCTTGAGGTAGTTGACATCCGAGCCGTTGCTGCCGAGAGCCCCGCTTTGGCCGATGATGCCGCCAGCCTTGTCAGCGTTGTCCCAGCCATCAGAAGTTTTTTCGAATTCAAGCGTGATCGACAGATCGGTTACGTTGCAATTTTGGATATAGGTCTTAGCGCCCCAGTGCTGGAAGCAGCCGACGATACCGCCAGCGTAGTGGTAAGCCTTGATAGATGCATTAGATACGCTGATGTTGCTGATGCCGGGATATTCTACCGACTGAGAGCCGACCTCATGAGCCAGGAGCACAGCGGCAGAGCCAGTCTTATTCTTGTTGCCGTAGCCGTCGCTTTCGCCCAGGGTGGTAGAGGTGATATTGAGCGAGTTGATTTCAGCGTTGACGATGCCGAGGTCCTCGATGCTGCAATTGTGCGACCAGCCGAAGAGACCGTATACTTGAGTTGCCTGAGTAACCTTGAGGTTGGAGATGGTGTGGCCAAGGCCGTGGAAGTAGCCCGAGAAAGCATTGGCAGCCTCGGCTGCGATGGGGGTCCATTCCTGGTTGTTGAGGTTGACATCGAGCAGGAGATAAATGTCTTCGTCCTTGAATGTGCTGCCTTCGCTGCTGCGAGCCAGAGAGCCGTTGGTCTGGGCTGCGAAGCCGGCGAGCTGAGCGGCGGATGCGATGATCACGTCGCCCTCATCGTTTACATAGGGAGCCTCTGCGCTGACGCCGTCCCATGCCGAGTAGTCGGCCTTGTAGCCAACGCCCTTGAAGGTGATAACGCTGATGTTCTCATCAGGATCATTGTATGCGTTGTCAATCAGGACGGTCCAGTCAACCGACGAGGTGAAGAGATTACCAATGATGTTCGTGCGGTAGTTGCGCTTGACGGGCACATTGGTGAAGGTGCGGACGGTCTCTGCGGCGCTCTTGGGAGTGAGAGTCACTGTGGTGATGTTCTCAGCCTTGTCTTCGGGCTGGGTAAGCACATAAGCGTAGCCAACATAAATGTAATCGGTTCCCTCAACGGTCAGAGCCGCGCGGTTGTCATCAGTAAGACCGAAAGGATTGGCCGTGTCGGTGGGGGTGGCAAAATTGGCATAGGTCACCACGTCAGTCTCTGTTGCATCATCTACTGAGCCGTCAAGAAGATTGAGGGTCTTGTAGGTCTGGGTCTTGATAGCGACAGCAGATTCGGTGACGTCAAGGCCAGAGAGCACGGCTGCCTCGTAGTCGGCCTTGGTTGTGCCGAAGTTGATTTGGGCGAAGGGACGAGTAAGGGTCACAGTCTTGGCCGCAGCGCCAGTGACTGTGTAGTCTTTTTCGGCCCAGAAGAATGCGTCGGCATTCTCATCGTTGGCGTTAACCTTGTCATAGTCATCGATGGTAACTACGCCGTCAGCATAGCTGTACGGGCTGCTTGCGTTGTCAGCCCAGAATACGATGCTATAAGTCTCACCGGTGATCAATGGGAGCGAAACGGTTTCGGCCATGGCGGTTGCCTGGAAGGCATTGTCGACTTTGCCAGAGCTAATCGCGGCACCACCCTTGAACACGGTGTAGTTGAGGCGGTTGGCGGTAGTGCCGTCGCTGACGTTGGTGGCGCGGCTGAGCATCTGCTCAGGAAGGGAGGCTGAGAAGGTGACCTGCACCTCTTGGCCCGGATTGACGACATCCGTGCGGATTTCGTCGCTGCACGATGCCAGCAGCAGAGAGGCTGCGGCGGCAAGATAGGTTAATCTTTTCATGTCTTTGGGTTTTTGTTATTGGTTTATTTGGTTGTTTGTTAGTTGTCTATCGTTATGGTAAAATTTAAAGCTTACAGGGAGGCTTCGCCTAATTATTGGATGTAGATGTTGAACTCGCCGTTGAAGCCAGGCGAGATACCCACGCCTCCGCTGGCCTCCTGCGTCATGAAGTCGGCCGAGACCGTGGTGAGCATCGAGCGCTGCAGCGGCACGTTCATCGATTCGGTGCCCGACACCAGCTGCCCCTGCTTGTCCCAGATCTGCACCGCCACGGTCACCAGCGACTCGTCGCCGTTGACCAGCACGTAGTCGAAGCCGAGCACAGCCGTGCCGTCGCCCAGGGGCGATATCTTTGACTCGAAGCTAACGCCGGTGCATGCGTCGGCGGGCTTGTCGGTGAACATGTTGTACACATTCGGCAGGAAGCCGGGGTAGACGATTCGGACGGTGTAGTCGTCGATGTCGACCGTGACCTCGTCCGGGTCATCGCCGGCGCGCGCGGCCTCGGCGCGAGCTCTGGCCTCGGCACGGGAGAGGAACAGCTCGTAGTCGGTGGCGATGAACTTGTACTTGGCCATCGGGCGCCGCATCTCGACCCATATCTCCTCGCCGCCCTCGGGGCTGATGGTGCACTCGGTGCACCCCCTGAAGGCGTCGCGCATGTCCGTATTGCCCACGTAGGGGTCGCTGAAGGCGATGGCGGCGAAGTCGTCGGCGTTGTAGTACAGGTCGCCGGTCGTGCCCTGCAGCACGTAGTCGGTCCACACCATCACCGTCAGCGGCCCCTCGGGGATGTCGAGGACGAGGTCGCAGCCGAGCTCGCTGATGTCATCGCGGGTTATGACCTGTATGTCGTCGGGTACGCGCGACGCCGCGGCGCGGGCGTCAGCGGCCATGTAGAAGCCCACGTAGTAGCGGGCATCGTATTCCTCCGACGCCGTGCGCGAGGTGAGCACGCCGTTCTCGTACAGCAGGTCGCGGTACGGCGGCATCTCGTAGTCGAAGCTTAGGTGCACGGTCACGGGCTGCCTCTCCACCTCGGGCTCCTCAACGTTGGGGAACTCGTGGACGCAGCCGCACGCAAGCAAGAGCAGCGACATCAGCGCAGCGCAAAGGAACGGTCGCTTCATCTGCCTCCTCCTTTCTTGACATGGAATGCGTAGACGATGCTGACGGCAGCCTGGTCGATGCCAAGCCATGTGCGGTGCCGGTCGCTGACCACGCGAACTCCGTTCTGCTCGTTGACGTACTTGTCGTAGCGGGCATCGTAGACGCCGGCGCCGACCGAGAACTCCAGGCTCCAGCGTCCAGCCAAGCGCATGCGATAGCCCACGGCGACGCCTCCGCCGATGGCGGGAGTGTTGCCGTTGTGGTCCTGGGTGCGGTATTTGCCGTTGAGCGCGTAGTTGTACCAGCCGAGGCCGAAATGGGCGCCGACGAACAGGCCGTGGTTGCCCTCGTCATCGTGGCGCAGCCAGTAGCGCCCCTCGGGTTGGATGGTGAAGGTGCGGAATTTCACCTTGTGGCTGAAGAAGTTGAGGCCGGAGTAGTAGACCGGCAGCGTCGCCGACCAGTGGGGAGCGATGTCGAGCTCGACCGCGAAGTTGCTCACAAGCATGGCCCAGCCCACCCCGTTGGTCTTGAGGTAGAGATGGGTATAGGATTCAATTTCCGGCTCGGCAGCGGCGGTGACCGGAGCGGCCACGGTGTCGATCAGCTCGATGACTGGCTCGATGACAGGCTCAGGTTCCGGTTCTGGCTCCGGTTGGTCGATGATTTCCACACTGAGCTGGCTGTAGCGGATCTGTGGGAAGAGCTTGCGCTTCATCTCGCGCCAAGCGGCTCCAGAGTTGAGACGCTGCAGGCGCCCGATGGCGTCGAGCTGAGCGGCCTCGCTCTGGTCGGCGAGGGCCACGTCGATCAGGGCCAGCACGGTGTCGGCATCCTTCATCTCCGAATCCTCGACGAGGGGGCGCAGGGCCTCCCATGAGAGATGGCTCTCGCCCACGGCGAGCTTCTCGGCCGGGATGGCGGTGTGCTCGGCAATGTAGCGGATCAACGCCTGCGCTCGGCCCTCTGCCAGGCGCAGGTTGTGCCGGTACGGCCCCTCGGGCGAGGGGTAGCCGTCAACATGTATGATGTCGATCGTCTCCGGGTCAATGTTGCTCAGGAAATCCTCCATCCGGGCGAGCTGCGCGGCGTTGTCGCCGAATCCGGGCAGCAGCTCGGTCTTGTTGACCGGGAAGCCTATGGACACGGCGAGCTGCCTTGTCTCGGCCGACAGCGAGCAAGGTGACAACAGGCAGCACAATATGGCTACTACATGGTATGCAAGGATTTTTCGGATCATTTAAGTTTATTGAATAACGGCTCTTGCCATTCAGTTGATTATCAGCTCTCCGGTACCAGAATTGTAGGTTGGGCCCGCAAGCTGCTGAGGATCGTCAAGTGTTTGCTCTTCGCCAGCAAGCACGTAATGCAGGGTGCCGGTGTATGAGCAATTGGTAAGGGTAACTGTGGCCTGAGCGCTCGACCATGAGCCGATTATGCCTCCGATGTATTTTGAGTTTTTGGTTTCGCTATCTGTTACGACGTACACATCTCCGCTGCTCGAGCAGTTGATGTACTGGTTGTTGTATAGCGCTACGCCCGCTATGCCGCCCACTTGGCCGTTGGATGCGTAAACATCGATGTTAGACTTGAGGTTGGTGGCAGTAAGATTGCCCTCGGTGCGGTGACCGACTATGCCGCCTACGTACACCTCGGCTTCAACATAGCTGCCGGGATCGACATCCATGGTGAGGTTGGCAAGGTTGCTGTAGCAATAATAGCCAAACATGCCGCCGACGCTGGCTGTGCCCTTAACCGTGACTTTGCCAGTGACGGTGATGTCGCTGAAGGTGTACATGTGGGGCTCGCCGCAGATTACGCCCAGTCCGTAGGCGCCTACGATCTCGGCATTGTGGATGTTGAAGTTCTTTATCTCGTATCTGCGTTCGCGCCTTACCCAACCAAAGAGGCCGCAGTTTTGGCTTTGCTCATACACACCGGGCTCGATGGAATCCTTGATATAGAGGTTGCTGATGGTATGGCCCTGGCCGTCGAAGTTGCCGCCGAACTTGTTAGCTTCGCAACCTATCGATGTCCAATTGTATCCCGCCAAGTCCACATCGCACAGCAGGTAGACATCCTTCTGGTACAGTTCTTCGCCCGCATTTACCATGGCTGCGAGGCCGGCGAGCTGGGCTGCGGAGGCGACAATCACGTTGCCATCGCTGTCAACGGTAGGCTCTTGGGTGGTTTCGCCGTCCCAAGGCGTGTCGTCGTATGCGTATGTTTCGCCGTTGAATTCTGTAATGTTGATGGTGGTATTGACGGCGGTGTTGGAGGCAGGGAGGGGTCCGCTGTATTGACGGCCCACAATCAGGTCAGTGTTTTCGCCTGCCGAGTGGCCGTTGTAAGCGTTGGTTGAGGATGGGATGATTTTGGTGTTGGAGACGGTGCAGTTGGTAACCGATGTGACCTTGTTGGCGCAGCCAATCAGACCGCCGAGGTCGCGGAAGCCAGTTACCTTGGCATTGTTTACTGTACAGTTGTCTACAACATAAGTAGACTTATCTACGAAATAACCCGCCAGACCGCCTGCCTTGTCGCCGTTGTCATAGCTGCCAGTGAGGTTGTCGGGGGTGCAAACAATGGTGATTCCGTCGACGGTACAGTTGGTGACGTTGCCGTAAGTGTATCCGGACACGCCGCCGCAATAGCGGTTGCCGTATACCTCGGCATTCTTGACGGTTACGCCATCGATTGTGCCTCCATCGTAGATAGAACCGGCTACGACAGCTATGCCATTGTCAGTTGCGCTGCCGCTCGACAGGCTGTTGATGTATGCGCCGTCGATGGTGAAGTCCTTAGCGGTGCCGTTAAGCGCGCCGAAGAGACCGGCTGCGCGGTAGGCCGCTTCTTGCTCGACATAGAGGTTGTAGATGGTGTAGCCCTGGCCGTCGAATGTGCCCTTGAACTTGCGAGAACTGTCAGCGTTGAGGCCAATCGGTGTCCATGGCGTGTCGCCAAGGTAGATGTCTTCGGTCAGCTCTACGGTGTAGCCGGAGAAATCAAAAGGAATCCCGTCGGCGCGAGACAGATTCTCAGTAGCATAGTTGACGTAATCTGACAGCCATGCCAACTGGGCCGCATTGGATATTTGCACGGTAGTGCCGCTGATGCTGGGTTGCTCAATGCTGCCATCCCAAACCTCAATATTGATGTCCTCTACGTAATTCTGGTCGATCTTGACGGTCCAGTCAACTGATGAGGTGAAGAGGTTTCCGATGATGTTTGTGCGGTAGTTGCGCTTGATAGGCACGTTGGTGTAAGTGCGTACAGTCTCGCCTGCGCTTGCGGGAGTGAGGGTAACGGTGCTCAGGTTCTCTGCGCTGCCCACAGGTTGGGTCAGCACATAAGCATAACCCACATAGACGTAATCGGTGCCATCGACTGTAAGCGCAGCGCGTTGGTCGGGATTAAGGCTGAATGGATCGTCCTCGTCGGTGGGAGTTGTAAGATTAAGGTATGTGACCTCATCAACTGCATCCGCAACTGATTCATCAATAAGATTAAAGGTAGAATAGGTCTGAGTTTTGATAGCAACTGCCGATTCGGTGACATCAAGACCAGATGTTTTTGCTGCCTCATAGTCTGCCTTGGTTGTGCCAAAGTTAATCTGGGCCAATGGGCGGGTGAGGGTCACAGTTTTGGAGGCAGCGCCGGTGACTGTGTAGTCTTTCTCTATGCCGAAGAATGCGTCGGCATTCTCATCATTGGCATAAGCATTGGTATAGTCAACTGTCACTACGCCTTCGGAATAACTGTAAGGACTGCTCGAGTTGTCGGCCCAGAATACGATGGTGTAGGTCTCGCCAGTGATGAGGGGCAGGGACACGGTTTGTGCCTTTGTGGTTTTATTTTGGAAGGCATCAGATACATCGCCAGAGGTAATTGCCTTTGAGTCCTTAAATACTGTGTAGTTGAGGCGGTTGGCGGTAGTGCCGTCGCTGACATTGGTCGAGCGGCTGAGCATCTGGTCGGGGAGGGAGGCAGAGAAGTCACCTGCACTTCTTGACCGGGGTTGGCGACCTCAGTGCGGATTTCGTCGCTGCAGGATGCCAACAGCAGCGAGGCTGTGGCGGCAAGGAGGGTTAGTCTTTTCATGTGTTGGATTATGTTAATTGTTGATTGTCAGTAACTTGTCATTAGGAATTAGATATAATTTTAACCTTCCAAATCTATACAGATTCTTTCACGGATTCCAAAATGGGAATCTGTGTAAACTCGACATGCAGTGATTTGGGAATGTAATGCTGCATAATAGAGTGGCATGGTATGCAAGGATTTTTCCGCTCATCTAAATTAACCCCTCATCCGGCATAATTGGATGATTGTGAGGAGACACCGCAAAGATACGCAATAATTCTGGATTCTGAAAAAATTTTCTAAAAATTTTTCTCGAAAAATTAAAATTTCTTATTGGTACCATGCTACCCATAGGCGACCCTCCGGGGTATAGAAAAATCCCGAGATGCTGGGGGCATCTCGGGATTTATGGGGGTGGCTCTAAGGCGCCTTAGGAATCTTAGGAACCCTAGGAATCATAGGAATCCTAGGAATCTTAGGAAGCCTAGGAATCTTAGGAAGCCTAAGGGCTTGGAGGTTTAGGGATTATTCCTCAACCGGCTTTTTGGGCTTGGGGCCTGGTTTTTTGCGGGGCTTGGGTTCAGCGGCGGGAGCCTCGCCGGGCTTTTCGGCCTTGGCCTTCTTGGCCGGCTTTTCAGCCTTCTCCTCGGGCTTGGGCTCACGCAGAACATGCTCGATGTTGTACTGCTCGGCATTCTTGCGCAGAGTGTCCATCTCCTTGTGCAGAGTCTCGATTTCGCGGCTCTGGTTGCGGATGGTCTTAACCAGTGAGTTGAGCTCCTCGTTCTCAATCGAGCTGGGATACTGCTCCTCAACGCGTACGATGAAGTCAGAGAGGACATTCATGTAGTTGGTGAAGGCCTGGAACGGAGTCTCATACGGGCTGAACATGCTATGGGCTGCGCCATCGGCAAAGTGCTTGGTCGACATATAATATAGGTTGTCGGCACCCTGCAGATACCAGTAGTCCTGCTTCAGGCGACGGTCGTCGCAGAGGCGTACGCGCTCAGCCACGCTGTAGAGCTTGTCGAAAGCCTCGTTTTGCAGCTTGTTGCCAAGCCAAGCCGAGGTGTCGCGAGCCTCGTCGATAGCCGAGATGGGGTGCATAACCACCAGTTCGCCAATGGGTTTGAGTTTGCTGATAGCCTCGGCGGGAGTCCAGAACTCGATGCCGCGCTCGGCAGCAAAGCGAGGCAGAGCCTCGAGGAACTGGAAGATGCCAGTCTCGGCCGGCTGCAGACCGCCGAAGGTCTCGATATTCATCCACAGATTGATAATCTGCTCCTCGGGAGGAGTAGCGGCAATCCAATCCATGTATTTGTCGGCGGTGAGGGGGAATGCTGCCCAGTTGGTGTCGGAGAAGCGAGCAGCGATGTCCTCGCTCAGCTTGCTGTTGCGGAGCAGCAGCTTGAGCTTGGGAGCAGATGCGGCGCTGTATACATAGTTGGGTGACTTCCAGCCGAGGATGTGCTTTGCGCCCTCGGTCATGATGCCCTTGTAACCCATAGCGAGCACTTGCGGAGCGATTTCGTCGCTGTAGATGAGCTCGGTGTTGCGGAGCACCTTGGGCTGTACGCCGAAGAGAGCGTTGAGCTTCTCAGCATGTACGCGCACCTGGTTGGCAAACTCCTCGGGATCCTTGAGCGAAGCGAGCGAGTTGGCGTAGGGCATAGCTACGAATTCGCACTTGCCAGTGTCGGCGAGCTTCTTGAGCAGTTCGATAAATTCGGGCACATACTGCTCAAATTGCTCGATGGCGGTGCCGGTGATCGAGATAGAGCAGCGGAATTTGCCCTTGTATTCCTCAATCATCTTGAGCAGAGTGCGGGCAGCGGGCATGTAGCTGCGCTCGGCTATGCGAGTGATGATGTCATCGTTGAGGAAGTCATCATAGTAGTAGTGGTCGTTGCCGATGTCGAAGAAGGTATAGCGCTTAAGGCGCATCGGCTGATGTATTTCGAAGTTGAAACAAATGGCTTTCATGATAGTTGTTAGTTTTGAGTTATGAGTTATGAGTGTTGAGTCTTGGCTCATTACTCTTTACTTATTCCTTATTACTTGTTGAGGACTTTGTTGTAGATGTCAATCACTTTCTTGCCGGCCTTGTCCCAGGTGATCTCAGCAACCTCCTTGAGACCATCCTCGCGCAGTGTCTGATACATTGCGGGGTAGGACACGATCGAGTTGATGGCGTCGGCCATGGCATCGATGTCCCAATAGTCGGTCTTGATCACATTGTTGAGAATCTCGGCGCAACCTGATTGCTTAGAGATAATCGAGGGCACGCCCATCTGCATAGCCTCGAGAGGCGAAATGCCGAAAGGCTCGGATACCGAAGGCATGATGTAGACATCGCTCGCCTTGAGCATCTCATACACCTGCTTGCCCTTCTGGAAGCCCGGGAAGTGGAAGCGGTCGGCGATGCCGCGCTCGGCTGCCAGGTTGATCATTTTGTCCATCATATCGCCCGAACCAGCCATTACGAATCTTACGTTGTGGTTGTTCTTCAGCACCTTAGCAGCAGCCTCGACGAAGTACTCGGGACCTTTCTGCATGGTGATGCGGCCCAGGAAGGTGACAACCTTCTCCTTAGGTTTGCGCACCTCGACATTGAGCAGCTCTTCGCTCAATGGCACCACGGCATTGTGCACGGTGGTAACCTTGGCGGGGTCGATGCCGTATTTCTCGATCACAGTCTGGCGAGTGAGGTTGCTGACGGTGATGATATGGTCGGCGTTGAGCATGCCATCGCGCTCGATAGCGAACACGGTGGGGTTGACGTTGCCGCGCGAACGGTCATAGTCGGTAGCGTGCACGTGGATAACCAGAGGCTTGCCAGTGACCTGCTTGGCGTGGATGCCAGCGGGATAGGTGAGCCAGTCGTGCGAGTGGATGATGTCGAAATCGATGGTGCGAGCCACCACGCCAGCCATGATTGAGTAGTTGTTGATCTCCTCAAGCAGGTTGTCGGGATAACGGCCTGAGAACTCGATGCAGCCCAGGTCGTTGGTGCGCATATAGTTGAAATCGGCGTAGATGTGGTCGCGCAGCTTGAAGTAGAGATCAGGGCTCATCACCTTGCCGATGCGGCTCTCCACATAATCGCGGCTCACGTCGCGCCAGCACACTGGCACTTGCGATGCGCCGATTATGTGGGCGAATGAGCGGTCTTCGTCGCCCCAAGGCTTAGGGATGACGAAGGTGATATCCATGTCGCCACATTCCCACATTCCCTTGGTGAGGCCGTAGCTGGCTGTGCCCAAGCCGCCTAAGATATGAGGGGGGAATTCCCACCCGAACATTAAAGCTTTCATGTAGTCTGTGGGGTATTAGAATGGGTGATCTTGTGTTAGACGTTTGATAGTGCGCGAGGTGCGCAGCACTTCAGCCACGTTGGTGGCGTGAGAGATAGCTCCGCGGCCGCTGTAAGGCGGGTTGCCGTCGTAGAGCTGAGAGAGCGAACCGATGCAGCCCTGGGTCATCTCATCCTCAAAGCCAAT
Source organism: Bacteroidales bacterium (assembly GCA_020860445.1). Taxonomy (GTDB): domain Bacteria; phylum Bacteroidota; class Bacteroidia; order Bacteroidales; family Muribaculaceae; genus CAG-873. Next base: position 16,677 of record JAJBUH010000112.1, read on the forward strand.
GAGCATGCGGTCGATGTAGCTGACGCCGCTCATGCCGAATACGCGCAGGTAAGCGTCGGCGTAGAAACCGATGAGCCAAGGACGTGCCGGACCCTGGTGGAGAGCCAATTCGCGCTCCTCGGGCGAGCCGAGATAGTGAGGCCGGTATCCGTAGCTCTTAGGCGAGAGGGTGCGCAATCCCTTGGGGGTGAGCAACTCGCGGGTAGCGACGTCGAGCACGCCCTTGCGCTGGCGACGGTCGAGCGGCGAATAGTCGAGGCCGATGGCAACCACCATGTTGGGGCGCACTTGCGGGTCGGCGTAGGTGCCGTTGACATAGTCGTATAGGTAGCCGTAATCGTTGAGGAATGTGTCGACGAACGGCTGTTTCATCTTGTCGGCAGCGGCGGTCCAACGCTCGGCGCGGTTGGCCATCTCCGGGTCATGCTCGGCCAGAGCAGCGGCAAAACGCAGAGCGTTGTACCACAGAGCGTTGAACTCTACCAGATAGCCGGTGCGCGGTATCACGGGACGACCGTTGAGCTGCGAGTTCATCCACGATACGGGGCTGGTGACACCCAGGGTGGATACCAGGCCATTCTCCGGGTCGACGCGCAAGTTGGGGTGACCGCCATCGAGTATGTAGTCGATCATCTGGGCGATCAGGTGCATGTAGCGCTCGCGGGTTGCGTCGTCGCCGAGATTCTTGGCGTACTGCTGCAGGGCCCATACGCACCACAGCGGGATGTCGGGCAGGTCGATGCCGTGGATGAAGGGCGAGAGTTCGCCTTTCTCCATGAATTTGACCAGAGCCTCGGATGCTGTGGCCATAATCTCCTCAAAGTCCTTGCGGTGATCGATGGCGAGAGTAAGGCCAGGGAGGGCCATCATCGTGTTGCGAGCCAAGATTGTGCCCCAAGGATAGCCCGAGATGATGAAGTGGCCGTATTGGTCGGTGAGATAGAATTGCTTGGCAGCGTTTTTCAGGCAGTTGAAGAAGCTCGAACGCGGGGTGCGCGAGATAATCTCCTTTTCATACATCTTGGTGAGCGAGCGAGGATTGACAGGCTCGACGCCGGCCGAGAAGATGATGGATTCGCCCTTCTTGATGGGGAGCTGGAAGTAGCCGGGCACCCACAGATCCTCGGTGTAGGGCACTCCGCGCTCCATATCCTTGATGTATTCGATGTTTTTGTACCAGTTGGGATTGTCGACCCACTCGACTTTGCGTGAGAATTGCATGTACAGGGTGGGGAATCCATGATAAAGGCAAGTGGCCACGCCGTTCTCAACGGGGATTATTTCGCGGTTGATGGCATCGTTGGCGATGCAAAGCGAATTGCTCTCGCGGAAAGCGAGGAACGGGCGGAATTGGAGCGTAGTAGCCGAGTGTGCATCGACCAAAGTGTAGCGGATAAGGATGCGGTTTTCATGCGAGATGAAAATCTTCTCTTTGGTAAGGACCACACCGCCAACGCGATAGGTCATGCGCGGTACGTTTTCGCAGTCAAACTCGCGGATGTACTTGTGCCCGTTAGGGCTGTATACTCCGCCTTGGTAGCGATGAATGCCCAGGTTGAAGGGCGCTCCATGTTGAATCACAGTTTCATCAAGCGACGACAGCAGCACATGGGGCTTGTTGCCCATCTCGGGGATGGGAATCACGAGCAGACCATGTTGCTTGCGGGTGTTGCACCCAACGAGTGTCGTGGCATGGTATGCCCCGGCGAAGTTGGTGCGCAGCATCTCTTTGGGCAGCGACTGTTCGAGGTTGATGAGTAGATTCTTATCAAACTTAAGATAACTCATTTTGGTATGTTAAATTTATAGGTTTTCTCTAATTTTTCAATCGATTTGAGGCAAGTTGAGGGCCTTTAAGTGTTACCGGTCAAGAATAATCCCCAAAAATACGTCATTTTTCTAACATTGACAAATATTTTGGTGAAAATCTTAAAAAAACACGATTTTTTAACTTAAAATACCTCTTTGAGGGGTTATTTTTCACTATTCGTCTCCTGAGGGCTCGGTTTTTTGTTGGGGTCCTCGGGATATACGATGCGCGAGTGGTACATGGTCATCAATCGGCGGATAAATGCCTCCTTGATGATGCCCACGTCGCGGAAGTGGAGGGGAGATTCGTTGTGCAATCCGTCGGCGATCTGGCCGTCGATAATCTTGTTGACCAGGTCGCGGATTGCCTCGGGGGTATGGATTTGCAGAGAGCGAGAGGCGGCCTCGACCGAATCGGCCATCATCAGCAGCGAGGTCTCTCTCGATTGCGGATTGGGGCCGGGGTAGGTGAATGGCTCGGGGTCGACCTCCTCGCCGGGATGCTGCTTGCAGTAGGTGTAGTAGAAGTACTTGGCTTTGCCATGGCCGTGGTGCTGGGCTATAAAGTCCTTGATCACGGATGGCAGACCGGCCTTGTCGGCGCGAGCCAAGCCGTCGGCCACGTGGCCGATGATTATCTGGGCACTGCGCTCGATGGGCAGGCTGTCGTGGGGATTGACTCCGCGCTGATTCTCGGTGAAGAAGTTGGGGTTGTTCATCTTGCCGATGTCGTGGTACATGGCTCCGGCGCGTACCAACTGCTCGTTGGCGTGTATTTTGATAGCGGCATCGGTAGCGAGATTGCCAACAGCCATAGAGTGTTGGAATGTGCCGGGACACTCCTGCGACAGTTCTCGCAGCAGCGGATTGTTGGTGTCGGCCAGTTCGATCAATGTCACTGCCGAGACGAATCCGAACACGCGCTCGACAGCCACCATCAATATGTAGGCGATTGACGACAGGGCGCCGCTGACCAGCAGGTAGACCACCATGCGCCATTGCCAACCCTCGAATGAGTCGTTGAACATCAGCTCGATAGCCAAGTAGCCGAGCATATATGCCACCATCACCATCAGCGACATCCTCAGCAGCTGGGAGCGCTGGGTCAGATCCTTGAGGGTGTAGATAGCGGCGATGGATGCCATCATCTGCAGAATGAGGAATTCCAAGGGGAACGATACCGTGCCGCCGCACAGCAACGCAAGCGCCAAGGATACGAACAGGGCAGTCGGCGCATCGAAGAACACTATCATCAGCACCGGCACAATCGCAAATGGCACCAGATATATGCCCATGCCGAGGGAGTCGTCGAGGGCGATGCCAATCAGGAAGAACAGGGTGATCGATAGCAATATGAATAGAATGGCTGAGCGGTCGGCCCAGACATCGGGCGCACTGTAATAGAGGAATACCAGCAGCGAGGTCAGGATTACCGCAACATACAGGAATTGGCCGAGCCACATCAGCCACTGGCTGTGGTCGCCGGCCGATAGTTCCTCCTCGACCATGCGCTCGTACGTGAGCAGGTTGGTATAGTCCTGCGGGGTGATTACTGTGCCTTTGTCTACGATGGTCTGGCCCTGCTGGATTACGCCTTTGATGGCAGTGTAGCGGTCGAGGTCGCTCTGGTACAGGCGTTCTGATGTCTCCTGGCTATATGGCAGGTTGGGTATTAGCATGGATTCCAGCTCGTTGTGGTGAATCCATTCCCAAGCGTGGGCTGAATCGGTGCCGAGCGAGTGGGCCATGCCCGATAGAATCTTTACCGGATAAGTGATGCCCGAGGTGGTGCTGGGCCTAACGGTATTTGACTGGGTGATGCGTATCGATGGCAGGGTGCCGGTGTCGATGCGTTCGCCGTATTCGTTGTCAATGACATCGCGGGTGTAAGCTGAACGCAGATAGGCCACGGCCTTGCGGCGCATGGCAGCCTCGGATTCTGAGGCTTTCTCGTTGGCATCGGCCTGGGTCCAATGGGCCATGAGCGAGGTGATGACGGTGTTGACGGCCTCGGGGTCGCGCTCAAACACTGGCACGAATGTGCGGCTCAGCGAATCGCGCACATACAGGATTGTGGCCGAATCGGGCAGGATTGGTATGTCAAACGGCGCAATGAGCTTGGCGTAATTCCAAGGGCGCCCCTCCTCGAATTTGTAATGGTTCACCTCGAGGTGGGGGAAGAAATACACGATCACCAGAGTGGCGATGAATGTGAAGAATATGTTAGTGAGGATTTTTTGCTTCATAACACATCGTTTTGGGGACAGTGGTTCATGTTACTGGGCGGTTACTTTTTCCCAATCTTGGATGCGGGTAGCCGCTTTCACGCCTTCCACTTTCTTGATTTTAGCGCACAGGTCTTCAACAACCACGGTGTCGGCTACGCGCACCCACAGCTCACAGCCGAACACTTCGTTTTCGGCCTCGATGTTGAGTTTGCGTATGTCCATGCCCAGTTGGTTCGAGATCATTTGTGTCAGTTCTTGCAATGTGCCGTGGCGGTCGATGCCCTCGATATGGACATGGGCCAGGAATTTGCCGTTGACTGTCTCCCATCGGGTCGAGACGATGCGGGAGCCGTAGCTCGACTTGAGCACCATGGCGCGGGGGCAGTTCAGGGCGTGGACTACGACCTCGTTGTTCTCGTCAACAAATCCCATCACTTCGTCGCCGGGGATAGGGGCGCAGCAGTCGGCTATTTTGAAGTTGGCCCCGTGTTGGTCATGTTTGAGCACGTAGGTCTCCTTGGTGTTGATTTTGGGCTTCTCCTTAGTCTCTGGCTCTTTGGTGGTCGAGGTTTTGCCGATGCGCAGGATTTTTTTGAGGAATGAGGCTGATGAGCGCTCGTTGGCTCGCTTGAGCGACTTGAGCACGTAGTCGTTGAATTCAATCTCCTCGTTGCCAAGCTGATAGCATAACTCGTCCATGTTTGTCACGTGGAACATTCCCATCAGCTTGGTGGCAATTAGGTTGTTCTCCTCAAAGCCGTTTTCTTTGAGGAAGGTGTCAAGTTTCTCCTTTCCTTTGTTTATCAGGGGCTGGCGCGTCTTGAGCAGGGCTTTGCGCAGACGGGTCTTGGCCTTGGCGGTAGCGAGATAGTTGATCCATTCAGGCTGAGGCTGCTGTTGCTGCGAGGTGAGTACCTCAACTTGGTCGCCGCTCTTGAGGGGCGTGCTCATTGGCACGAGCTTGTGGTTGACCTTGCCGGCGATGCAGTGGGAGCCGAGGTCGGAGTGGAGCGAGAATGCAACGTCGAGCACGGTGGCATTGGCGGGCAGGGTGATGAGTTCGCCAGTGGGGGTGAATACCACTATCTCAGAGGCGAAAAGGTTGAGTTTGAGGGTGTCGAGGAAATCGATAGCCGATGGCTCGGGGTCGTCGAGGATGTCCTTGATGGTTTTGAGCCACACTGAGAGTTCTGATTCTTCGTCGCCCTCGCCGATTTTGTATTTCCAGTGGGCGGCGAAGCCTTTTTCGGCTATTTCGTCCATGTGGCGCGAACGTATTTGCACCTCGATCCAGTTGCCGTCGGGACCTATCACGGTGAGGTGCAGGGCCTGGTAGCCGTTGGCCTTAGGCACCGATACCCAGTCGCGGGTGCGCTCGGGGTGGAGGCGGTACAGGTCGGTGATGGCGCTGTATATGTTCCAGCAGATTTGCTTCTCCTTGGCTCGGTCGTCGCAGTCGAAGACTATGCGCATGGCGTATAGGTCGTAGACCTCGCTGAAGGGGATTTTCTTGGTCTCCATCTTTTTCCAGATGGAGTAGACTGACTTGACGCGGGCTTTGGCGTCGTATTTGAGTCCCATCTCATCGAGGCGGCGCTTGATGGGGGCGGCAAAGTCGGCATACACCTCTGAGCGGCGCTGCTCTGATTCGGCGATCTGCTTTGAGATGCGTTCGTAGGCGTTGGGGTGCTCGTATTTGAATGCCAGGTCTTCGAGTTCGGTCTTGATGGCGAAGAGGCCGAGACGGTGGGCGAGGGGAGCGTAGATGTAGAGGGTCTCGCCGGCGATTTTGTACTGCTTGTTGGGAGCCATTGAGCCGAGGGTGCGCATATTGTGCAATCGGTCGGCCATCTTGATGAGCACTACGCGGATGTCCTCGCTCATGGTGAGCAGGAGTTTGCGGAAGTTCTCGGCCTGGGCCGAGGCTTTGTCGCCGAAGATGCCGCCGGAGATTTTGGTGAGGCCGGCCACGATCTGGGCTATCTTTTTGCCGAAATGGCGCTCGATGTCTTCGACGGTGTATTCGGTGTCTTCGACCACATCGTGGAGGAATGCGGCGCAAATCGATGTTGAGCCGAGGCCAATCTCCTGCGAGGCGATTTTGGCCACAGCGATGGGGTGGAGGATATAGGGCTCGCCCGAGCGCCGGCGTATGCCCTTGTGGGCCTCCTTGGCAAATTGGAAAGCACGCTCGATTATCTCCACCTTCTTGCGGTGGTTGCTCTTGAGATAACCATCCAGTACGTCGCGGAAGGCGTCCTCAATCATCTGGTCCTCTTCGGGGGTGGTATATTGCACTTCTGTAGCCATATTCTGTGGTATCCAGCGCGAGAGTGAGGTGCTCACGAGCCTGTGGGTTTTGTGTAGGCCCGAACCCCTATTCCACGCTCTTTAAGGGATTAATGTGCAAATTTAATGCTTTATTCTGAAAATCCGAAAAAAAACCTTTCACAACTTTTCTCCAACCCCCAATTTTTCCTCAAAATATAATAAAATCAAACTTTGGCGAATTCATTTGGACGATACAAGGAAATAAAATCACTGGTCCAAGTCAACTTAGGTATGAAATGTGTCTTATCCACATATAGGCAGCCCTTTTCGCGGAGTTCCCTGAGACTGAAGATTAAACCGAATGGTCCAATGTCTTCTCTCAGTGTGGATTATTGATTTTGTTGGATCTCCATATCAGTGATAACAGACCTCCAATAGGAACTTGTCATTGAGTACAAATTGCCGTAGGGTTGGAGAGAGTAACAATTCTTCCCATAGGAAGCGCTCAGGAGAGGCAGGCATCTCTGGAATCACCCTACATAAATGTTGGTAATAGGTCATAACTTATTGTTTGATGCAGTCTTCTGACGATGCAAGAGGACTAAGGCTACCGCTATTCCAATAGCACCCACCACGCCGAGAATCCGAAAAGATAAATGAGTTCCATAATCACAGAAGAGGTTACAAATTTTTGTTCCTAAAATCGATTTTCACCACAAAATTACAAATTTTTGTTCCTAAAACCCAGAAATACACAAATTTTTGTTCCCAACGAGATGGCGAGAGGAAAATTTCTAAATCCCAAACTTTAGCAGGCGGGAGCGGATCCAGAGAGCGAAGAATTGGTCGTAGATTGAGTAGGAGTTTTGCTCGCGGGTGATGAGGTCGCGCTCCAGGAGCTGCTTGAGCCGCTGCAGTCCCTGGGTCTCCTCCTCGCGGTCGCAGAAATATTCCGTACCCGCATACCCGTTTAACACAAATGGATTCCTCGGTTTCATATACTCTCTTATTTTTCAGCTGCAAATATAGGGAAAAATTCTCACATTCCAAAAATCTCGTTACAAATTTTACGTTACAAAAATATCGTTACAAGATTTTTGTAACGTAAATACCGTTACGCAAATCCCGTTACACCCTTCAATTAGGAACAAAAATTTGTAGGAAAATGGATTTTAGGAACAAAAATTTGTAATTTCTTACATCGTCTGGATTTTCCAGTCGGAGATGTTTCGGTGAGCGTGGCTGAATGAGATGCCAACCTTTACTATCTTTTTGCCAGAAGCGCGGTAAGGAATAGAATAATCACGGGAGTCGATTTGGGCTAAAGCTTCATCTGCACTCCCATCAAGCTTAAACTCCATGACATACACCGTGGTGACAGTTTTTACCACCAAATCTATCCTACCGGTATTAATTTGCTTCTCCACCTGGGCATAGAAGCCGAGTATGCTGAATATGATATACAGGACATTACGGAATTCTCCCTCATAGCTGAAATCCTTGGCATCTATATAGGGAATATCGGCGAATAGTGATTGAAGCTCCTCTATAAAGCCATTGACGTTCCCGGTGTTAATGGCATTGAGCAATGCCTCCACGTCAAAACTCTCCGCCCCTTTTTCTCCAATATAGTAAGGAAGGAGGGAGTCGATGAAGCCTTCACGGACTTCAGTGTTGGGGAAACCGAGTTTGAATTTCTCAAAGGTGGGATTGTACTCCTTGATAGTAAGATAACCGCTTTGGTAAATCACTGGAATAGGATCAGAGGTGAAAGAACTCACACTGCTGATTTGAGATGCCTTGCGAGTTATTCCGTCAAGATCCCAAAGAGAAAAGTGGTGACGATGAAGAAGATGCGCCAGATAGGATGGCGTACCTGTCTGAAACCAGTAACGGTCAATTCGCTGCTGCTTGAAACAACATAGCAGGCTATAAGGATTATACACCTTGGCATCTTCACGGGTAAATCGATACCCATCATACTCTTTCTTAAGGCGCAGGTGCATCTCCTCGTCAGAGATTCCGTATTTTTGAGCCAATCGTCTCACTGGCTCAGCCATATCTGTCTCTATCTCTCGGCGCGTGACGCCGCATATCTGGGCATATTCATCCACCATGGATATATCCTCCAGATTGTTCAGATCGCTGAACACGCTCAACTTCCCGATTTTGGTAACACCGGTGAAGAAAGCAAATTGTATGTATCGGTCGTACGTCTTAACGCATCCATAGAACGGCTTAAGTTCTCGCCGATATTTCTCTTGCAAGGGGCGATCATTAATTGTCTCCAACAGCGGTTTGTCATATTCATCAAATAGCAATACCACTTGGCGCCCAGTCTGCTCATGCACTTGGCGTATCAGTCGGCCAAACCGGTTGCCCAATTGCATTGACCCAGGTACGGCTCCATACTGGCGCTCATAAGCATCCAACTGGTCGCTGAGCATGGCGTATACACCTTCAGGACCATCGTATTGACCTGAATTGAAATCAAAATGCAGCACTGGGTATTCTTTCCAGTCCTTCTCCAACTCATATAGAGCCAAACCCTCAAACAAATCCTTTTGTCCTAAGAAATAGCTTTCTATCGTAGACAAAAGGAGGCTTTTGCCGAATCGCCGTGGTCGACTCAGAAAATAATATTTTCCAGTCTTTACCAACTGATAGACATAGGCAGTCTTGTCTACATAGAGATAATGACCTTTCCTAATCTCAGAAAAAGTCTGAATGCCTATGGGGTATATTATCTCCTTTGTCTCCATATTCATATCATTTGTCGCAAATTTAAGAATATTTTTTCAATTGAGACATACCAATAGGATAATTCTTCCCCACAAAACCACATAAAATCGGTTTTTGCTTGGTGAGGATGAAACAATTTTTTCCCTAAATTGGGATGTATGGAGTCTGTGTTACCTAATATCCTTTATGGAATTATTCGGTGCCGCCGCCGAGGGAGTGGTAGAGGGAGATGATGGCCTGGATGGCGGCGTAGGTGTCGGAGGTTTTGGAGAGCTCGGCCTCGAGGAGGCGTTGCTGCGCAGTGAGCACCTCGAGATAGTTGGTGGTGGAGTTGCGCATCAGCAAGCGAGTGGTGTTGACAGCTCCCTTAAGGGCCACCACTTGCTTCTTGTCGAGAGCGATGCGCTCGCGAGCTGTCTGCCAGTCGGAGAGGGCATTGTTGACCTCAATGCCGGCATCAAGGAGCGTCTGCTGGAAATCAAGCGAAGCCGCCTCGTAATTAGTCAGTGCAATCTTGAGATTGGCCTCGTTGGTGCCCTTGCTGAAAATCGGAGCCGCAATAGACCCGGCTATGCTGGCAATCCAGTCAGAGACATTGGATACCGTAGAACCCTCGTATGTGGTCCATCCAGCGCTGCCCGATAGCGTCAGCGAGGGATAAAACGCTGCCTTCGACACATTTATGGCATAGAAGCAGCGTTGCAACTCATAGGCAGCCTCCCTCACATCCGGACGATTGAGAAGCAGCGATAGCGGCACCCCGGCCGACAGCGAATCAGGGAATTCTTGCTCGGAGAGCAGTCCTCGCGCCAAATCAGCCTCGGGATTGAGCAAGAGCGAACGCATAGCATTCTCCTGCGCATTGATCTGATTGCGCAGCGTCACAGCCGACCCCTCGACCTGCATGCGGTTGGCGCGAGCCTGGAGGACAGCCGCCTCGTTGGTGCGCCCGGCACGCTTCAGCGCCTGGAGCGTGCGCAAGTTCTCATCCCACGTTTTGATAGTGCGCTCGCTGATATCCAGCTGCTCATCAAGCATCAGCAGGGTGTAATAGCTGTTGGCAATAGTGGCAATTAGCTGAGTGCGCACAGCCTGGGCATACGCCTCCGAGGCATAATAGGCCGCTTCGGCCCCTTTCTTCAGATTACGCTGCTTGCCAAATATGTCGACCTCCCACGATGCCGAAGGGCCAATCGTGAATTTGTCGGTAGTGTTGAATCCGGCCGTGCCATCTGCCCCGACACTCACCGAGGGAAAGAAAGCAAGCCTTGAGGCGCGGAGCGTAGCTTCGGCTTGCTCCACTTGCAGCTGAGCCTTGCGCAGGTCGGTGTTGGCACGCAGCCCGCTATCAATCCACGCCGTGAGGTATGGGTCGGTAAACATTTCGCGCCACGACAACCGAGCAATCGTCGGCGCCAGGCTGTCGATCTGACACATCTCGTTGATATCGTATTCCGTGACCGGGCGGGGAGCCTCGGTGTAGAGGCCGCACGCTGTCAAGGCCAAAGTGGCCAGAGGGGTGAGTATGGAGATGAGTGGCTTCATGATTTCTGACGTTTTGGCATCACTTTTTCTTCGAGCGTCTGGAACACAATAAACAGCACCGGCACAACAAACAGCAGCGCCACCGTGCCCACCAGCATGCCGCCGGTGGTGCCCACGCCGATTGATATGTTGCCGTTGGCGCCCACGCCGCTTGAGAATGCCAAGGGCAACAGGCCGAATATCATCGAGAGCGAGGTCATAAGGATGGGACGCAGACGCGCTTGCGCTGCCGAGGTGACGGCCTGAATAATCGACAGGCCCTTGCGGCGCCCATCTGAGGCATACTCCGTCATCAAGATGGCAGTCTTAGACAATAAGCCGATGAGCATCAGCAAGCCGATTTGGAGATAGATATTATTTTCAAGGCCAAACATCTTGGCAAACAAGAAGCTACCCATCAATCCAAAAGGCACAGACAGCATCACTGCCCATGGAATAAATAGACTCTCGTACAGCGCGCATAGAATCAAGTAGATGAACACCACGCAGACAATGAAGATAAACACCGTAGAACTGCCTGACGATGCCTCCTCGCGGCTCATGCCTCCAAATTCGTAGCTATAACCGACGGGCAGATTCTCGGCGCAAACCTCGCGCACAGCCTGGATGGCCTCGCCGGTGCTGTAGCCAGTGGCCGGGGTGCCGTTGACCTGAATCGATGGGAACAGGTTGAATCGCGACAGCGACTGCGGACCATAAACGCGCGTCAACTTCAGATATTGGCTGATGGGGGACATGTCGCCCGATGAGTTGCGCACAAATATGTTGCCCAGGGCCTTGGTGTCAAGGCGGTATTCGGGCGACGCTTGCACCATTACACGGTACAGCTTAGAGAAACGATTGATATTCGAGGCATACGAGCCGCCGATATAGCCCGAGAGGGTACTGAGGATGTCGGCTGGTTCTACGCCGTGGCGAAGTGCCGTAGCGGCATCGACCTCGACCAGATATTGAGGATATTTAGTGTCGAAAGATGTAGTGGCGCGCGCTATCTCAGGCCTTTGATTTAGTTCGGCAATGATGCGGTAGGCAATCTGCTGCAGATCTTCGATCTTGCCGCCTTTTTGGTCCTGCACGTGGATCTCAAAACCGCTCGTGGCGCCGTAGCCGGGAATCATGCCTCGGGTCAGCACGATGATGCGAGCTCCTACGATGTCGGAGGTGCGGCGATATATCTCATCCATCACCGAGTTGATATCGTCCTCCGGGCCTTGGCGCTGGCTCCAGTCCTTAAGGCGGATGTTGAACGAACCCGCCGAAGAACCTACGCCGCTCAGTGTGCCCATGCCGGCAGTGCGGGAATAAGCCTTGATCTGGGGCAGGTCGCAGATGCGGCGGTCAATCTCTTCCATCACCTGCATGGTCTCTGACAGGTTGGTGCCGGCGGCAGTCAGCACATCGATGTTAATCGAGCCCATGTCCTCTTGCGGCACGAGGCCGGTCTTGGTGGTCACCATCATATAGTATAGGCTGCCGCCAGCGGCAATCAGCAGCAGGGCGGTAATCCATTTGCGGCGGAACATAAATTTCACGCCCGCCGTATAGCGGCGCACGAGGCGATTGAATCCGGCATTGAATGCGGTATGGAATCGGGCCGAGAATGTCTTTTTGCCCTCAATCACATGGGGTGTCATCATCAAGGCGCAGAGAGCCGGACTCAGGGTCATAGCGTTGAGCAGCGAGATACCCACAGCCACAGCCATCGTGAGGCCGAACTGCGTATAGAATGTGCCGGTAGTGCCACCCATGAAGCTCACGGGAATGAACACGGCCATAAACACGATGGTGGTGGTAAGCAGCGCGGCAGTAATACCGTCCATGCCTTTGACAGTGGCCTCGTAGGGCGATTTCTCCCCTTTGTCAAATTGGGCTTGCACCGCCTCGACCACCACAATCGCATCATCGACCACCGTACCGATTACCAGCACGAGAGCAAACAGCGTGATCAGGTTGATGCTGAATCCTGCTATCTTGAGGAATATGAATGTGCCTATTAGCGACACCACAATCGATAGGGTAGGGATGATGGTGGCCCTGAAACTCTGCAAGAAGAGATAGACCACAAGCACCACCAGTATGATGGCCTCGATCAGCGTCTTGATTACATTGTGGATTGAGGCATCGAGGAAGTCCTTGGTGCTCATCAAGTCGACAATCTCCATGCCCTTGGGCAGCGACTGGCGTATTTGTTCCACCTCCTTGTCGATGGCCTTGATAATCTCGTTGGCATTAGAGCCAGAGGTCTGCGATATCATCAGCGTGGTGCCGGGGTGGCCGTTGACCGAACCGATGTAGTCATATGACTTTGTGCCCAATTCGATTTCCGCTACGTCCTTAAGCCTCAGGATTGAGCCGTCGGGTAGGGCGCGCACCACGAGATTTTCAAAGTCGCTCTCCTCTTCGTAGCGGCCTCGGTATTTGAGGGTATAGCGGAATGTATTCTCCGATTCGGCGCCAAATGTGCCGGTCGGGGATTCCAGATTCTGGCCGTCAAGTACCTTGGAGATGTCGGATGGCACCAGCTTGTACTGGGCCATCTTGCTTGGGTCGAGCCAGATGCGCAGTGAGTAGTCGGCGCCATAGACATCCACCTCGCCCACGCCAGCGATGCGCGAGAGACGAGGCTCGATATTGATCTTCAGATAATTGGAGATAAATTTCTGGTCGAAAGTGCCATCAGGGCTGTATACGGCCAGGGTCTTGATGCGCGAGGTCTGGCGCTTGCGCACGTTCACACCGCTCTTCGTTACCTCGCCCGGGAGCAAGCCCTGGGCCGAGGCGAGACGGTTTTGCACGTTGACCATGGCCATGTCGCCGTCGGTGCCTTGCTTAAAGTAGACCTGGATGCTGGCCGAGCCATTGTTGGTGGCCGAAGATACCATGTAGAGCATATCCTCTACGCCGTTGATGGCCTCCTCGATAGGCACGATCACGCTCTTCTGCACCGTCTCGGCGTTGGCGCCGGAGTAGCTGGCTGAGACGCTCACGGTTGGTGGCGCAATTTCGGGGAATTGCTCGACCGGCAGGGTCGAGAGGCTGATGAGACCGAGCAAGACTATTGCCACCGATATCACGCATGATAATATCGGTCGGTCGATAAATGTCTTCAGGGTCATGACTGCTCAGATTTAGTTTGGTCTGCCTCGGCTGTCTCTGCTTCGGCTTCGGGTTTTGCCTTAGGATTCACCACAGTGCCTTCTTTGATCAGGCCGGCGCCCTCAGATACTATGACATCGCCCTCTTCGAGGCCGCTGGTGACGAGGTATTCCTTGCCGTTGCTTTGCGGAAGCACTGTCACTTCGGCTGACGAGGCCTTACCATCGATTACTTTGTAGACAAATTTGCGGTCTTGGAGCTCGTAGGTGGCCGATTGGGGAATCACGATGCACTGCTCGTAGGTTTGGGGGATGATTACGGAGCCAGTGCCTCCATCGCGCAGCCAGCGGTCGGGGTTGGGGAACACGGCGCGGAAGGTCACTGCGCCGGTGCTGTTATTGATAGTGCCGCTCACAGCGTCGATGCGTCCTTTGTGGGGGTAGAGGTCGCCGTTGCTCATGCGAAATTCCACTTCTGGCATCTTCTCCATCGCGCTACTGCGCGAACCGTATTGGCTGATCAGGTCGAGAAGCGAATTTTCCGACATCGAGAAGTAGGCGTACACCTCGTTGTCATCGCTAACGGTGACGAGCGGCGAGGTGATGTTGGGCCCGACCAGTGCGCCCACTCGGTAAGGAATCATGCTGGCCACGCCGTTGACCGGCGATTTCACCTGGGTGTAGGATAGGTTGGTGGCGGCTTTTTCGAGCTCGGCCTTGGCGAGCTTGAGCTTGGCTTGGGCCTCGGCGAGTTCGTTTTTGGCGGTATTGAGTTCGAATTCTGAGATTACCTCTTCCTGGTATAGCTCGGTGTTGCTATCGAGCACGAGTTGGGCTGTCGACACAGCGGCCTCGGCGCTGAGCACGTTGGCCTCAGCTATGTCGTAGGCAGCTTGGAATTGGGCCGGATCGATTTCAAACAGCACTTGGCCTATGCTCACCGGGGCGCCGTCGCGCACGAGTATGTCGGTGAGCAGTCCGTCGATTTGCGGGCGTATTTCCACGGTCTGTCGGCCGGTCACCGAGGCGGCATAGTCGCTCATCAGAGTGCGGTCGGTAAGGTCGACCGTAAGTGTCGGATATTCAGGAGCTTCCTTTTCTTTGGTGCTCTTGGTGGCGCAACCCGAGGCGCAGCAGGCGAGCAGGGCAATGGCTATAGGAAAGAGGATCTTCATTCTGTCAGTTTGATAAAAAATTGGTACCTTCGCCGCCACCCCTCAGGCGATGCGGCGTGCAAAGTTACCAATTTTTTCCTTTATTCCCCCTTATTAATCTGTGAAAAATCCTCAAAAAACCGCTGGAGATTATGAGTGGTGTATCGCCACCAACAATGCGCCACGAAGGGTCAGAGATTGTCTCATCCTCTTGCGGACATATTCGATTGAGCGTTACAACCCAGCGCGGGGTTGGGTTGTTACTTATACGTAACTTTCATTTTCAAATTAAAATAATATGAATTTTAACCACAGATTTACACAGATTCCCACAGATTTTCACAAGGCTGAATCTGTGTAAAT
>JAJBUH010000125.1 GCA_020860445.1 Bacteroidales bacterium
AGAAAAATTTAATTGTTACAAAAATTTTTACTTCAGAATCGCTGAGTAGTTACATGATCAGAACCCTGCTTATTCCTGCTTTGGCACTCGCGGTTTGCTTACCTATGAAAGCTACCGTGGCTCCCTCACCCGAACCCATGAGCGCCAGCCAAGCCGCAGTCACGATCCAAGGCACGGTGTTTGACGAAAACAACGAGCCAGTGATCGGTGCAAATGTGGCATCCAAGACTAACAAAGGTATTGCTGTCAACACCGACTTTGCGGGCAACTTCAGGTTGCAAGTTGCGCCGCGCACCCCTCTTGTAATCAGCTATGTTGGCTACAAGACTGTCACTGTAGCCGCCTCCGATGGTATGCAAGTTTACCTTCAGCCCACTACCGAACAGCTCGACCAGCTAGTGGTGATCGGATACGGTACTCAAAAGAAAGCCAACCTGACCGGCGCTGTTGCCACTGTGGATGTACCCCGCGTGATGGACAATAGGCCACAGACCGATGTGATGAAAGCTCTGCAAGGCGCTGTGCCCGGCCTCACCATCACCACCCTCAACGGTGACATCGACGCCTCCGCAACGTTTAAAATCCGCGGTACCGGCACCTTGACCAATAATCAAGAATCGGCTCCCCTCGTGGTGGTCGACGGTGTGCCAGTTGATGACCTCAGCTTCCTCAACCCCAGCGATATCCAAGACATCTCTGTGCTCAAGGATGCGGCTTCTGCCTCAATCTACGGTACCCGCGCTGCCTTTGGCGTAATCCTTATTACCACCAAAGAGCCCAACAATAAGGACCGTGTATCCATCAAATACTCCAACAACTTCGCTTGGAGCCAAGCTACCACACTGCCGGAATACAGCAGCGTACCCAATCAGATCCGCGCCCTGATGCAGACCAACAATCGCCAAGGCGTCGACAATGAGCTATTCGGCATGTATCTCGACAAGATGCTCCCATACGCCGAAGCTTGGGAACAGCAGAACAACGGACCTCGCAAATATGGAGAGATGCGTCCGTTCAAGAGCTGGGACGACGTAGGCGACTACTACGTCAACGAAGACGGCTCTGGCGCAATGTACTATGCTAACTGGGATGTCAAAGGCATAATGTTCAACAACGCGGCTCCCTCCAACAAGCACAACGTCAGCCTTGAGGGCACCTCAGGCAAGACCCAATACCGCCTCGCTTTCGGCTATGACCACAAGCAGGGCCTGATGACCTACAATCCCGACCAGCTCAAGCGCTACACGGTAAATGCCAGCATCTCTACCGAGGTATTCAAATGGCTGAAAGCCGGTGCCCGCTTCAACTGGGCTGACAAGCGTTACACCTATCCCAACATTGGCCGTAACACCTATACCTATATGTGGCGCTGGGGTTCATACTTCGGCCCTTACGGATACTCCTACGATGCCGATGGCAACAAGGTTGACTACCGCAATGACATTGCCTACCGCAAGCAAGCCGGCGACGTAAAGAACACCAGCACCCAGACCCGCATGCAAGGCTGGCTACAAGCCCAAATCATCAAGGGCCTCACCCTGCAAGCTGATTTCACCTACAATGTGGTCAACTTCAATGAGGTATACGCCTATCTGCCAGTATACTGCTACAACTCTTGGGGCGGCAACATTTCTTCTCCCACTTACGTAGTAGGACAATCCTCAACCACTGCCACCCAAGGCAACTCCAAAGACGACCTCTGGACCACCAACATCTACGCTACCTACGACCACACTTTCGTTCAGGGCCACAACCTGAAAGTCATGCTCGGTTTCACTGCTGAGAAAGAAGACTACAATTACTTCAGTGTGCGCCGCAATGTGCTGATGGACAACAACCTGCCTTATCTCGGCCTTACCTCTGGCGACACCTACACCACCAGCAACACCATCACTCACCGAGCTACCACCGGCTTCTTTGGCCGTATCAACTACGACTACAAGGGCATCTACCTGTTGGAGCTGAACGGACGCTATGACGGTTCTTCTCGCTTCCCAGCCAACGACCAATGGGCATTCTTCCCCAGCGGATCAGCCGGTTATCGATTCTCTGAAGAATCCTACTTCAAGAAAATCAAGGACACCAATATCTGGACCAACGGTAAGGTGCGCGTATCTTACGGCCAAGTGGGCAACGAGGCTGTAGGCACCAACCGATTCCTCTCGACAGTTTCTCAAGTGTCGGCCGGAAGCGTGCACTGGATCAACTCAGGCGGCCAGAAGATTACCGAGTATTCAATGCCTACCCTCGTATCCAGCTCGCTGACTTGGGAACGCATCATTACCACCGACGTTGGTCTTGACCTCGGATTCCTTAACAACTCGCTCAACTTGACATTCGACTGGTTCCAACGCGACACCCATGACATGCTCGCTCAAAGCCAGGAACTCCCTAACACTCTCGGTGCAACATCTCCCTACACCAACGCCGGACGTCTGCGCACTCGCGGTTGGGAATTAGGCATCAGCTGGAACCACTCATTCGGCGAATGGGATGTATATGCCAACTTCAACATCGCTGATGCTAAAACCAAGATTACCAAGTGGGCCAACAAGTCAAATCTCTACTCATGGTCGCCAGGCCAGACCCTATTCTGCGAAGGCGGATACTATGGCGATATCTGGGGCTTTGAGACCGACCGCTACTTTGAGGAGAGCGACTTCGTAGGCAAGAATGCCGATGGCTCGTGGATTTATGCCGAAGGGGTAGCCGAACAGACAGCTCTCCAGACTGGCAAATTCGTGTTCGGCCCTGGCGACATCAAATTTGTTGACCAAAATGGTGACGGACATATCAATGGCGGCGACGGCACAGTCGAAAACCATGGCGACCTCAAGGTGATTGGCAACACTCAGCCTCGGTATGAGTATTCGTTCCGCCTTGGCGCTGCTTGGCATGGCTTTGACATCGACTGCTACTTCCAAGGCGTGGGCAAGCGCCACATGTGGTCGCCCTCGGCATTCGTGATGCCATTCACTCGCGGCGCTGATGCCACCTACTCGCATCAGGATTCATACAACCAAATGATTTTTGATGATGAAAACAACATCATCGGTTATATCATCGACCAAAACAACAAATATCCGTGTATGTATGCTGGCGGTTCGGGCAATGGCGTATATTCATCAGTCACTGGCTCGGGTTGCTTCAACTTCTACCCCCAGACTAAGTATTTGATGAACATGGCTTACCTGCGCTTCAAGACCCTCACCGTAGGCTACACCCTGCCAGCCAATATCTCAATGAAGGCTTACATCCAGACTGCTCGCGTATACTTTACTGCTGAGAACCTCTGCTTCCTCTACAACGGCATGCACGACTACCCAATCGACCCGGAAATCGCAATGGGCGGCAGCGGCACCAAGACCAGCTGGGGCGACGCCTCTGGCTCGGGCACTTTCGGCCGCGCCACTCCTATGCCTCGCAGCTTCTCATTCGGTATTCAAGTTACTATCTAACCACTCAAAGCAACATCTGTCATGAACAAGATACAAATTTTGGGAGCTTTAGCGGTACTCGGATTCGCAGCCACCAGTTGCGACCATTTCCTCGATGAAAACCGCTATCCTCTGACATCCCAAATCAACAACAAAGAATACTGGTCAAATGCCAGCAACATTGAAACCCAGACCAACTATCTGTACGAGAGCTACTTGGGCTACGGCAATGGCACTGGCTCTGGCACATTCTATTTCACCAATCTCAACGATGACCAGACTGTGACCGGTGTTACGCCCTGGACAAATACCAACGTGCCCTCGGCAAGCACCAACTGGAGCTCGCCATACACCGAGATTCGCCGCTGCTGCCTTATCCTACAAGGCATCGAGGAGGCCGGCGATGCATTGAGCGCATCCAACGCCGCCAACTACAGCGGCATCGCTCGCCTAAACCGAGCATTCCAATACTATCAGTTGGTGAAATGCTATGGCGATGTGCCTCTGATCACCAAGGCTCTCGACCCAGCCGATACTGAGGAGATTTATGGCGCGCGTGTCGACCGCGACAAGGTGATGGACTTTGTGCTTGAGGATCTCGACTATGCTATCGAGAATATCTCGGCCCAAAGCGGCAAACAGGTATGGAGCAAAGACTTGGCCATGGCTATGAAGGCAGAAATCTGCCTCTACGAAGGCACCTACTGCAAATATCGCACCACTGCCGAGAATGGCAAGGCTGCCGACGAGACTCGCGCTAACAAATACCTAAACGAGGTCGTCAATGCGTGCTCGCCGCTGATGGAGTCCTACTCGTTGAGCTCCAGTTACGCTGCCAACTATCGTTCGGTGCTCTCGCTTATGAATCAGAATCCGGAGATGATTTTCTTCAAGGGCTATGAGAAGGATGTGTTTATGAACTCAGTGGTTGACTACACTTGCTCATCCACTCAGATCAACGGCATCACCAAGGACGCTTTCAACGCTTTCCTCTTCAAGGACGGTCTGCCTAAGGCTCTCACCACCTACGACACATCTGAGGTAGGCATAGTGAAATATATCGGCAAGCGCGCCCTCACCGCCGATGACGATCCCGAACAGATTGAAAACCTCGACGGCTACACCTGGGATGCTCGCTGGTACTATATCGGCGACCTGCTCGAGCGTCGCGATGCTCGCCTCTCAGTGCTCACCGACACTGTGGCTTACTATCAGCTGATGTCGTGGTCACGCGCCGGAGCTCACCAGATGACATCATCGACCGGCTATGGTTGCGCCAAGTTTGACGATATCAGCATACCCGTTGCTTACCGCCCCGAAGGCAACAAGAATTATGTTTGCGCTCCTCTCTACTGGCTCAGCAAGATCTATTGCGAATACGCTGAGGCTAAGGCCGAACTCGGCACTATCACCCAAAACGACCTCGACAACTCTATCAATAAGCTGTATGCTCGCGCTGAGCTCCCCGACCTGCAGTTGGCAAACATCTTCCACGACCCAGCCAACAATATGGGCGTGAGCGACATCATCTGGGAGGTGCGCCGCTGCCGCCGCTGCGAGCTGCTGTTTGACGGTTTCCGCTATTGGGACCTGGTGCGCTGGCACCAGCTCGACAAGCTCGATACCATGCAGTATCCCGACATCCAATACGGAGCCAATGTCACTGCCGAGGGCTGCCAGCCTATCTCGAATGTTGACGGATACATTGACTCCAAGAATGGCAACGAGCGTCTCTACGACAAGAAGTATTACTTCTATCCCATCCCGAGCAGCCAGATTAACCTCTACTCCACCGCCGGCTACGAACTGACCCAGAATCCCGGCTGGTAAAACCATAAAGCCATAAGGGCATAAGCAAAAAAGAAACGTAAGGACATAAGATTGGAACTCCCTCTATCTTATGTCCTTATGATTTATATCCTTGTGGTTTTATGCCCTTGTGGTTTTGTGGTCTACAGGCCGCCAGGCCTGTGGTTTTATGCCCTTGTGGTTTTGTGGTCTACAGGCCGCCAGGCCTGTGGTTTT